>JBIHZU010000049.1:0-8843 GCA_044240285.1 Candidatus Nanopelagicales bacterium
TGTCGGGGATGACTGACGCTATGCCCAGTGCCGGGCCCAGCACGATCCATGGCGCGAAGGCGCCTACTAATGCGTCTTTGTCCGTCATCGCATAGTGATTAGTGAGTACATTTCTCAGCGCACTCAAACGCCGATGCGTGTACACCACGCCTTTCGAAGGTCCAGTCGCCCCAGAGGTAAACACGACGAGAGCCTCACTGTCCAAGTCGGGAGGTGCAGGAAGGGCCTCGTTGCTAAGCGTAGGGATCTCTCGGCCCGCCTTGATGCGCTGACCGGGAATGCGCAAGGTCCTCGAGAGCGCGAGGCCAGCTGGGATTCCCACCACGTGCTCGGGACACGCTCCACGCAAGGCGCGACGCATCCCGCGCACGCCTAGGCCCGAATCTGCCACAACGACCACTGCGCCCATCGCCCAGCATGCGTACACAGTGGCCACAAGCTCAATGCTCGGTGGCACGAGGATCGCAACCCGATCACCCGTCACCACCCCACAAGAGCGGAGGTGCGCAACAAGTGCGCTCACCCGCCCATGTAACTGTGCCCATGACACTTCACGTTCTGAAGCCATCTCTACGATTGCCGCTGAGTTATCCGCCGCCCGACGCATAAGCTGATCAGTGATGGGTGCTACATCTTGTGGGCTTTGATGATCACGTGATGGTTCGGGCGGGGCTTGGGCGGCACTTCCAATCCACATCAACAAATCCTTGACTGCCGCGGGCGCATCCTCGAGCACAAGATGCCGCGCACCTTCGTATCGGTGCACATCAGCATGTGGAATGCGGCGGCGCAAATCATCGAGATAAGCGTCTCCGAATACCGGATCCCCGGGCCCCCACAGCATCACCACTGGGACCCGAAGGTCCGACAGAGACACAGCAACATCATTGAGCGTCGCCATACTCGGATGCTCAACTTCAAGGGGAATGTCCGCCACAAAATCCCGAACCGCAGCCCGACGTGCCGACGATCGATACGGCGCCGCGAAGGCACGAGCGACATCGGCGGTCATGCTCTTGCCCGATCCGAAACGAGAGATGCCCGTAGTTCCGCGCACAAACACTTGCGTTCGCCACGTAAGCATGTTGAGTACCGCGCGCATACGCACAGCTCTAATGAGCGCTGGGGCGGACGATGTCGCGGGCTGGTGAACCGCAGTGTTGAGTAGCGCGACTGCTAGCACTTGGCTCGCGTTGCGCTGGACCCATCCCAACGCAATGGGACCGCCCCAGTCATGGGCAACCACGACAACAGGGCCAGTCAATGCGAGAGTATGCGTCAGCGCGTTGAGGTCTTCAATGCGATCAGCAAGACGCCGACGGACTCCGGTGCGTTCTGAGTAGCCCATGTCGAGTTGATCGACTGCAATTACGCGAATATCTGATGGCGCCTGCTCGAGGACTGCACGCCACAAATACGACCAAGTCGGATTGCCATGCACGCATAAAATGGTGAGCCGCTGATCGGCGCTCTCGCCAGTGTCCAGCAGGTGCCAGGTACGACTCACGCCACCGTGATCGGGAGCAGTAACCAGCCGCGACCACTCTGGTCGCAACCCAGGCAACCCGATCGGCGGGACCTGTGCCGGAATCACCAGGCGATCTCGATGGCAGCCGCGTTGAGTCCAGAGCCAATACCGAGACATGCGATGCGATCACCGGCAACGAGTTGGTCCTGATGCATTGCGAGAGTGAACGGCACAGATGCCGGACCAATATTGCCACGGAGAGGGAAAGACAGCGGAACACGTTTTGGATCTAACTTGAGCGCGCCCGTAATCGCTGCTGTGTGGACGTTGGACACCTGATGCATCACGTAGCAGTCAAGGTCTGTCCAATCGAACGACTTCAGCGCGTCTTCCCACGTGACCGTAGAGATGGCTACCCCAGCCTCTAGTAGTCCACGAGCATCAGTACGCATACCGTTGAAATCGCCAACACAAAGATCATGATGCTCAGAGGCTGCTCGTGCTACGCCACCCACAAATCGGTGACCCTCTGAATGCGTATCAGCACGCCCAAGAACCATTGCAGCACCACCAGACCCGAGGGTGAGAGTGGCGAAATTGTTCATCACGTCACCGCGCGTAGTCTCAGGCATCCTCAATCGAGCAATCGTCGCCTCTTGAACTTCTCGGCTTCCCTCTCCATCGACAATGAGTGCGTAGTCGATTTGTCCGGCATCGATCATGAGGCTGGCAATCTGCATTCCGTTGACGAATCCCAAGCACGCATTCGACAGATCAAACGCCAGGCACGAGGAAGACATTCCAAGCCGATGGTGCACCTCAATCGAGGAAGAGGGCTCAAGTCGCGCCCGACATACCGATGTGTCGATCAGCAGACCTACGTCGTGCGGATCCACGCCTGCATCGGCCAGCGCCTTCGCACCGGCCATCGCTGCCGCATCGATGAAGGAGACGTCTGTCGGCCACCAGCGACGTTCCACGATGCCCGCGAGATTTTCCAAGAGGCCCGGCCGCAATTCGAGCCGGTCATAGGTAGCCATGAGTTGCTCATCGATCTCAGCAGACGTCACTACCGTCGGGGCATCGGCTACGGCCACCGAGAGGATGGACGTGTTTGAGTAGCGATACGTGGCCGTGCCGGTCATGAACTATCCCTTCGAAGACGGCAATTCTCTCATGGGATCGACAATGGGCAGACCTCGGAAGCCTCCCCCATTAGCCAATCGTGGCCATCGTCACACTCCATCGCATACCTTGGAAGGGTGAAGCGCCTCCTAGCCCCTCTGGTCGCTCTGGTGGTCGCTGCCTTGGGCGTAGGGCTTCCCCAAGGGGCGGGCGCAGCTACTGCGGTCTCTGGCCTCGATTCTTACTACGCACAGACACTCGTGTGGACTTCGTGCGAATCCAGTAACGCCGAATGCACGCGCCTACGCGTGCCACTCAATTACGACCGGCCACAAACAGGGGACATCTCGTTGCTCATTGAAAGAGTGCGGGCCACATCACCTGATCGCATCGGGGCCTTGGTCATCAATCCCGGGGGTCCGGGAGTGGCTGGAGCCCGATATGCAACCTACGGTCAATACTTTCTTGGGCGTGCAGCACCAAGATTTGATTTCATCGGATTTGATCCGCGAGGCGTTGGGGAGAGCATGCCCATCGAGTGCATGTCCGACCAACTCACTGACACGTTCATCGGTGCGGACGCATCACCAGATTCGCCCTCCGAGCTATCGATCTATAGCGCCGTTAGTGCACGAGTCGCCGAGTCCTGTCGCCGACACGCACCGGATCTATACGCACACGTTGGCACCTACGACGTTGCCCGAGATCTCGATGTGTTGCGCGCAGCTCTTGGAGAGCGAACTCTAAACTTCCTCGGATTGTCTTACGGCTCGAGGCTCGGCGCTGCCTATGCCGACTTGTTCCCCGATCGAGTCGGGCGCATGATTCTCGACGGTGCCATAAATCCCGCGAATACCGCTACTCAACTTGTTGCTGGGCAAGCACGCGGATTCAATGACGCGTTACGCCGTTTTGTCGCTCACTGCGTCGTCCAGCGATGCACCATCGGGCCGACACAGCCTCAAGTGATCCGACGAATTAACGCACTCCTTGACTCCCTCGACAGCGAACCGCTAAACGTCGGTGGTCGTACTTTGACTCAACCACTGGCGCTCAATGGAATACTCGGTCGCCTGTACTCGAATGAATACAACTGGACCGCACTTGAGGCAGACATCACCGCAGCGCTGAAGGGCAACGGGAGACCGTTGTTGGATGCAGCGGATTCCTTCATCGGTCGAAACCCCAATGGAACGTACTCCTCAAACCTCTGGGCGGCACTCAATGCTGTCAGTTGCTGGGATGGCGGTGCCATCCCTAACGCTTCAAGACTTCTGCGAATCGCACGCGCGCAGGCGAGCACCAGCACGTTTCCTGAGATCACCTTGCAGCTCATCATGAGTGCTCTCCCCTGCCACTACTGGCCCCGCACGGATAGCGAATCACCGAAAGAAGTCGGTGGCCCGATCGGAAGGTCAATCCTCGTGATCGGCACCCGCCATGACCCAGCAACGCCATGGAAGTGGGCCAAAGAGCTCGCCACACAACTCCACTCTGGGGTGCTACTTACTTGGGAGGGCGACGGACACACGGCAATTGGCCGTGGATCACGTTGCGTAAGTCGATGGGCAACTCAGTTTCTCCTCACCGGCAAGGCGCCGCAAAACGGTACGGTGTGTCAGTGAAGACGTCGTCCCAAGATCGGGCGCCGTACGCCGAAGCAGTCGCACTCAATGCAGAAAGCGAATGGCATCGCCTGAGCGTTCCCGGGCACCAGAATCAACCGGCCAGACATCCAGGGCTTGCATCACTCGCTGGTCAACGTGTTCTCGCAGTCGACACCCCAACGCTTACTGAAGGCATTGATCTGAAGTCAGCGGGGACCTCGGGACCTACACCGTTGCAGCAGGCGCTCGATCTCGCTGCTGACGCATGGGGAGCCCGACGAACATGGTTCCTCACCAATGGCGCATCCCAGGGCAATCACGCCACCTGCATGGCCCTACGTCGATTCGCGGCGCACATGGTGGTGCAACGGTCGGTGCACTCGTCTGTCATTGATGGCTCAATAAGCGCAGGGATGAGGCTCGATTTCGCCTTCCCCAGCATCGACCTTGTCCTCGGGATCGCACATGGAGTCACCCCAGACACACTCGACACCACACTTAGCGAGCACCCGGGCAGCGCGGCTGCTTATGTAGTCAGCCCCTCTTATCTCGGGGCGATCGCGGATATTCGCGCGCTAAGCGAGGTTGCGCACAGACATGGAGTTCCACTCGTGGTCGATGAGGCATGGGGAGCTCATCTCGGCTTTCACTCCTCACTACCGCGAAGTGCGCTGCAGTGTGGTGCCGACGTAGTTATCTCCAGCACCCACAAACTTGCTGGCAGCTTCTCGCAATCAGCCATGCTGCACCTTGGACACGGCCCATTCGCGGACCAACTCGAACCTGAACTTGAACGCACAATGCTCGCCATCTCCAGCACTAGTCCATCGGCCCTACTCCTTGCCTCGCTTGACCTCGCACGACGGGACCTCATGATCCATTCGGAGCGGTGGATGCCACAAAGTGTTGCCTCCGCTGATCTAGCGCGCGCGCTCATGGCCACTGAAGGTCGGTTCACGATCCCCAACTCAAGAATCAAGACATTTCCTGATGTTTACGCACTCGATCCACTCAAGATTGTGGTGGACACTCGATCGGGCGGCATCTCCGGTCACGGTGCTCGCGACGCTCTAGAGAATGTGCACAGAGTCCATGTAGAAATGTCGACTGACAGCATGGTCGTCGGACTGATCGGCGCACTTTCCGTCATTGACTCCGAATATGTGGCACAAGCGTTCGCAGCTCTGCCGTACGAAGACCTCGACGCCCGACCGGCCATCGAACTGCCCGATGTTGGGCCGCGTGCGATGGACATTCGTGAGGCGTACTACTGCGAGACGGAGGTCGTCCCGGCATCTGCAGCAGTAGGTCGCGTTAGCGCGGATTCGATTGCGGCATACCCACCGGGAGTCCCCAACGTACTTCCCGGCGAAGTGTTCACCAGTGAAGTGCTCTTATTCCTGAAAGACACAGCAGCGGCGCCTTATGGCTATGTGCGCGGAGCACTAGATCCGACAGTTAGTTCGGTACGCGTCGTGACTCACTAGGCAGAATCTTCGCCCGACTCACGCTCTCCCATTTCGGCAAGGAATCTCTCCACCTGTGCTGCGATCTGATCGCCAGTAGGAACCTTGCCGTCATCAAGAAGTTCTGAGGTCTCTGCGATGGGCACCTGCAGTTGCAGGCTGTCGTATTGCTGCTCAAGTGCGCGAACGACCGAGGAGATCTCCATTGAGTTAGACACTTGCTCGTCGACGTCACTATTCGCCTTTTGCGCCGCAGCCTCGAGGCCCGAGCTTGGCAGGACAAGCCCCGCGGCTTTGCTGAGATCGTCGATAAGCGTCATCGCCGCGCGCGGGTAGTCAAACTGGGCCAGGTAATGCGGCACATGAGCGGCGATACCCAAAACATCATTGCCGGATTGGCCAAGCGACAACTCAAGCAATCCACTCACGTGTCCAGGGACCTCAATAGTGCCGACGATCGGTACACGACCGGCAAGACGTTCTGGGTCATTGCCGTGCCACGTCGCCCCAAGCAGACGTGTATGAGGTGTCGGCCAGGGCACCGCAGTTATACCCACAATCAGACTCACTTGGAATTGCTCGACAAGATCTTCAACAGCGGATACGAAACTCCCCCACTGGTAGTCGGGCTCTGGTCCCGACAACAACAAAAATGGCGTGCCTGCTGCATCAAGGACTTCATGCAGGGTCACGGTCTGAATGTTGACGTTAGCGAAATGGTCGCTCACAAAGGTCAGCGCCGGACGACGAGCGCGATAGTCGATAAGTTCATCAGCATCGAAGGATGCGATCAATCTGTGCTCGCCGGCACCGAGCAGGTGCGTCGTGGCAGTCTTGACGGCGCCCGCAGCGTCAAGAAATCCGGTGAACGCGTGCACGAGCACAGCTCCTGGGGCAGGCTCTGAGTGAATAGTGCACAGCTCGTCGGTTGAGCGCACTCGGCCTAGACCTCCGCGTCTGGCGTTGGAGCAGGCTTCTTGCGACGGGGCTTCTTCACAACTGCTTCTTCCGCCGGTGCCTCAACGGGCTCTGGTGCGGGCTCTGGTGCGGGCGTCATCACGTCAACAACTGCAGCCGCGCTTACCGAATCGGCCCACGAGCCCACATTCGGCTCATTCGATGCAGGTTGTGAACGGCGCTTCCAGATGGCCACGCCAGCTGCAGCTCCGGCCGCAGCCGCGACCACCAGCAGAAACTTTTTCATGAAGGCATCCTCTCTGTCGTGGACTATCACGCTAGCAAGTGGGGAGCAATCGTGCGTCGAGACGCATTAGCCAGCCTTGGGAGCACCCTTACGCATGAAGGCAAGGAATAACTCCTGCGGGGCTCCACCCGACCAAAATGCGCCTGCCTGCTCCCTAGGGAGCATCAGGCCGTGCTCACAGACCCGAGCCCACGCCCAACCCACGGTCCGGGTCAACGTGCCCGCAACGCCGGCAGAAATCACCGAACTCGCCACATTGCCACCCGGAACAAACTTCAGTAAAGACGTGACTGCGTAGCGCCCGGCCATGGTCGCCCCACCCGTCAGCACTATCGAACCCAGCGCTGCGAGTGTGCGCGAATTAGTCGACGGCACACCATACGCAGCCGTGATCCGAGCGATCATCGTCACCTGAGTCGGTACCAGAAGTACCGCATCGGCAAAAGGGATGGGGGTTGCACCTACTCCCGACGCGATGGCGACCGCGGAGAGAATCACGCGTTTGGCCGCCTGTCTTTTACGCTCCAAATCCAGCTGCTGAGCCGCGGTGAGCGCCCCTGCTGCTGCTTCGGGGACGACGAGGTACGTCGCGTCCAAGAGTTCTTGCAAACCGAGCACCGGTGACCCAGTGAATTCATCCGCCAATGCGTTCGTAAGCAGCACACTCCCACTCGGCTTCAACGGAAGTCCAAGCCCTTCGATGTAGGTCGCCATCTGCTCCGCTTCTGGATGCACTGAGTCGAGTGATCCGCGGGAAGGAACTTGTGTCAGGACGACCATGACGGGCAGGCCGAGCGCATCGAGTTTGCGTACGAAGTCAGCCTGTCGGTCTTCGAATCGTCGGTCCGACCAACGAGCGAGGTACCAGACCGCATGAATGCGCTCATCGACTGGCGCGTCTGCACGCTCCTTCACTAGCCGATGAAGTCCTTCAAGAATCACGTCGCCCGAGGTGCCCGTCTCGAAGCCCTCGGAGTCATAGAGTCCGAGCTGTCCGCCGGGATGGCGGTAGTAATTCATGCCTTTGGTGACGGGCTTGCCGAATCCCGTCTCTGCAACCTGTGCGCCAAAGATCGCATTGACAAGCGTCGACTTGCCGGCGCCGGTCTTGCCGAAAATTGCGAGGTTGAAGCAACCCAAAGCCGCGAACGCCTCTTCGAGTTTGCTGGCGAAGAGCGCCTCAACATCCGAACGGCTCAGGTCGCCCTTGCCCTTACTGAGGCTGCGCACAATGTCAGAGGAGTCGGCCACACCCCAACCGTATGCCCGGTTCCCTGCCCATGTCCGGTTACCGTGGAGTCATGGCCGGGTCACGTAAGGGGGGAGCGCTGCCCGTGCTCCTCGTCGTGGGCCTACTGCTCCTCGGAATTGTGGGTGCGGGTGCGTATTTTGGATACGGATTCCTACATGCCCGCGGCCTGATCGGCCCTGATGAGGTGCCCGAGCAGTACCGGAGCCTGGTGGTGAAGGCAGCCAAGCAATGCCCAGTTATCCCACCCAAGGTGTTCGCAGCCCAGCTCGCTTCAGAGAGCGCTTGGGATCCCAATGCCGTGAGCCCGGCCGGCGCAGAGGGAATTGCGCAGTTCATGCCTGCGACCTGGAAGGACTACGGCGTTGACGCTGACGGTGACGGCACAGCAGATCCCTTTGATCCAGATGACGCGATCATGTCTGCGGCATTACTCAACTGCGTTAACGCAGATCTCGTCGCGAAAGTGCCCGGTGACCCGCTTCGCAATACCTTGGCTGCATACAACGCGGGCTTCAATACCGTGATCAGGTACGACGGAGTGCCACCATTCCCCGAGACCTTGAGTTACGTCGACAAGATCATCAAGCGCGCTCAGTCCATTGTGCTGTGACGCCGGGCTCAAGGGCCCGCGCTTTGGCAGGAGTGCTCGTCGGCGTTCGACTGAATCGAGGCGCTGGTGCGGGTTGCACAATGCCGTCAATCTCAATGAAGTTCCCACGCT
>JBIHZU010000050.1:0-8831 GCA_044240285.1 Candidatus Nanopelagicales bacterium
TCTCATAGTCAACGGTGACGGTCGCACGCTTGTCATAAACGATGTCCGCGCCATCTCCACACACGGCGGTCAGCGCCTTAGTGAAGAACTCCGGAGCCTTTGGGATCACCACTTCACGTGGAATCCGAGCAAAGGCGATCTCAAGGTGCCGTAGGTAGTTCGAGCCAACAGTCCATGGATTCTTCGGCGGTAAGAATGGCACCTCAAAACGAACTTCAGAACACTCCCACACCCACGACGCATCAGACGGCCAACCACCGTCCACAAGCGACTCATTGAACCGTTCTAGGTCATCCCAGGTGTCTCGACCCATCTCAATCACAGACAAGAGGTCATCCGGAACCGGGGTTAGGCCACGGGCAGCTTGCGCCGGGACAACCTCGACCACATGGTCACCTACCACCAGGCCTAGATGGCTTGCACCACCTGCTGAGAAAGTACAGATTCTCACTGTGTATCTCCTCTCACGACTGAGCTTGATTCGCCCGTGAACGACCGAGCAGAACAACGTTGTAGTACTGGGCTCCTGCACCCGCTCCCGCTGCAATCGCGGTCTCTGCGCCGGGCACTTGCCGATCAGCCCCTGCGTGGCGCAGTTGTCGCACGGCCTCTACGACACGCAACGACGGTGCTCCCCAGCCGATATGACTAAAGGACATGAGCCCGCCATCAGTGTTGGTCGGGATTCGACCATCGAGACCAAGCCCCGCGGACGTGACAAAGTCAATGCCCTCACCTTGACCGCAGAAGCCGAGAGCCTCGAATTGCCGGACAACTTCGAAGGTGTTGACGTCATAAAGTTGAGCAACATCGATGTCACTGGGCGCCAGTCCAGCCTGGGAGAACGCTCGACGCGAAGCATCTTCGCCGATCATCCCCACCTCTTCATATCGAGCAGGACCTACATACTGCTGACGAAACCACTCACATCCTCCGCCGAGTACCTCGACCACCGGAGCCGGAGAGTCAAGGGCACGCTCGACAGACGTGACGATCATTGCAGCTGCTCCCTCATTGGCGAGGCAAAGATCTAGACGTCTGAAAGGGCTGGCAACCATCGGTGAATCAAGAATGTCGCTGGCGCTGTATGGCCCACGGCCGTACATAAGCGCATCAGGATTTAGATGCCCATAGTTTCGGATTGTCGCCGCAACCGTCGCGAACCGGGACCAGTCGACTTGGTAAAGATGCAGATACCGCTCAGCAATCATTGCGAAATGGGCCGCCGTGAATGCACCCCATGGCGCCACAAACTCGTTCTCCGGGCGCGTATACGGCGCGACATCGTTTCCGGAAAACTCCCCGGCTTGGCCGCCAACAATAAGAACGGTGTTGCATAGTCCTGCGCCGATGACTGCAGCGGCCTCGAGCACTGCCGGGATGCCTTGCGGGTATGTGTCACTCACCCAGCGCACGGGGATTCCCAGCATTTCGGCCCAGTCGACTGAGCCCGGTTTCAGAACCGTGCCACCCGGACCAGGCCAGCGCGCCATGATGCCGTCAACGTCATGCACGGACATTCCAGCATCTGCGAGCGCCATCTTGGTCGCCGAAAGGCAGGCCTCAAGAGTCGATATACCAAGGGATTTGCGCTGTTCAGTCACACCGATGCCAGCAATCGCGACTCGCGGAAAGCTACTAGGCATTGCTACCGGACCTTGGAAACATATTGCGAAGAACCTGTTTGTCGATCTTGCCAACGAGATTCTTAGGCAGGTCTTCGACGATGGCGAGGGTCTGTGGCACCTTGATGGATGCCAAACCTTCAGTCACACACCAATCGATTAGTGCAGCCGGATCCGACGATTGTCCTCTTTTGAACGACACGACAGCATGCAGGCTCTCGCCCCACTCGTCATCAGGAATCCCGATGACTGCCGCTTCAAGCACTGCTGGATGCGTCTGTAGCGTCTCCTCGATCTCACGTGGCGCGATATTGAATCCACCGCGGATAATCAGATCCTTGATCCGACCAACTATGTAGAGGTAACCCTCAGCATCCAGCACGCCTAGGTCCCCGCTGTGCATCCAGCCGTCTCGCATCGCTTCTGCGGTTCTCTCGGGGTCGCGGAAGTAGCCACGCATCAGATGAGGACCCGCAAATACAACCTCTCCTCTCTCTCCGACCGGAACATCGTGACCATCTGGGTCAACGACCCGGACAGTCACGACCAGAGATGCACGACCCGCTGATGCAAGGAGATGCTGGTTTCCAGCAAGCGCCTTCGCATGGTCTTGTTTGCGCAAGAGGGTGCCAATTGAAGCGATCTCCGCCATTCCGTACAGCTGGATGAAAATGTCACCGAATCGTGCAACTAGTTCGTTAACTCGCTCTGGCGGTATTGACGAGGCTCCATAGCCAAGAGTGACGAGTGACTCCATTCGTCGGTCACCGACCGGAACGCCCTCCAGTATTCGAAAGAGCATTGTCGGAACCACAAATGAGTGGGTGATCTGATCTTTGTGAATGCGATTCGCAAATCGCTCAGGTGTGAACCCTCGGCTCTCCTCGAATCCGATCGCCGCGCCAGCGATCAGACAAGGAAGAATTGTGATGTTCACACTTGAGTTATGTGGGATCTGCACCAGATATTTCGAGTTTTGCTCAATGCCATATTCGATAATCGCAACGAGTGCATGCTGCATTGCGGCTGCGTGATCGAAGAGAATGCCCTTCGGAGTTCCAGTCGTACCGCTGCTGTAGACGATGCAGAATTCATCGGATGCAGGCGTCTGGTGACTAATCTGAAGAACGTCTGATGACGTCGTGCTCAAGCACGTGTGATACTGCCCAGATTCTGGCGCATCGATGTTGATCAGACGAAAGTCGAACTCTTTGGCAAACGGCTCAAGTCGCTCGAAGAACTCACCACACGTGAACATGATTTTTGGCTCGGCATTGGTGAGCACTGCGGTGAGTTCGCGGTCATCAAGTCGGAAATTGAGACCCACATATACAAGACCGGCCTTGGCGCTTGCGACAAGAAGCTCCACGACCTCCTTACGATTTGGCAGATAGACCGCGACTCGGTCCCCCGGCACGCACTCCCAGAGTTCGACCATGCCTCGGGCCAGGCGATTGCTCATCGCATCTAGTTGCTGGTAGGTCAAGGATCCAGAATCATCGAAGACCGCGACACCAGATGGATTTCGCATCGCCGCCTGAGCGACTGCTTGGCCGACATTCATGACGCGCGCCGCCCGGCAGTGGATGCTCTTCGGAATACGGGAAGGTCACGTGTCGATCCAGCCCAATCCACCTCAACCTCGTCACCAATGCACACCTGATCAAGATCGCTCTCAAGCACGTTCGTGATCAGTGAAAAACCCGGTTCCAAATCGACGATGGCGACAACATAGGGAGTCTCGAATCCGGCAACCGGAGCACGGAAGACCCGAGTGAAGCTGTAGATGATGCCGATTCCGGAACTATCAATCCAGGTCCAGTCTGTCTCGAGACAGTGCGGGCAGCACAGGGCAGGTGGGAAGAAACTGATCTGGCAATGAGCACACCACGGGCGAATTAGTCGCTGCTCACTCGCTGCCTGCCAGAAGGGCTGACTGAAGACTGTGGCCGCTGCCGAAGGAGACTGAGTCACCCCTGCGTTCCTCGCATGGCTTGCTCCTCAGCGCGCAATCTGTCGGTTTCGGCAACATCTATCTCGAGGCCCTTGGCGCCGTGAACGATCGCGACGAGGTACTCACCGCGAGCCTGCTGCTCAGTCACCATTCCCCGAACGACATCGAGCAGAACACGTGCGGGATCGCGGCGCGTCGGGTCGCCGAATCCACCGCCTCCCGCAGTACTGATCAAGAGCCTGCTTCCTGCTGGCACCGGCTTCATTGTTGCCTTGTGGAACCCCTCAGAGCCGCCCGCAGGCGTCTGCAGGATTGCTATCGGAGCCCCACCGGGTCCGCCACCTTCCAGTCCCCACGGCGGGCACTCGGACCGCTCCAGGCTGGTCGTGATCATGACATCCTCGAGAAGTTCGAACTCCCGATCAAGTCCCGGTCCGCCTCGGAATTCGCCGACTCCGCCGGAGTCTGCACGCATCTCATATCTCAGCACGCGAAATGGGAACTTCAGCTCCTCTAATTCGACGCTGATCTTGTTGGTATCACCGTGGCAGTAACTCTTCAGCGGAACAGGACCATCCCCGTTTGGCCGTGCTCCCCAACCGCCCGGAAACGGGTCAGCATGGACGAAACCATGTTTCGTTGGAGTGCTTTGCTGATAGAAGAAGTTGGCCGACATATCACCCATGTGCGCAGCAGGTATTCGGCCAGGGAGCACCGGAGCCAACGCCAGAAACACTGTTTCGATCAGGGTGGGCATCATGATGACCCACTGTGCGAGCGGAGCAGGTGGTTCCGCACTGACAAAGGTGCCCTTGGGCACAACAACGCTGAGCGGTCGAAACGCACCCTCATCGGGCGTGGTGCCGGGGGCTGTTATGCATTTGAAAGCAACACGGACCGCTGCAAGTGCACCCGCTGCTCCAGAGTTCATCGGACCCTGAACCTGAGCGTGCGTTCCTGTGAGGTCGACGATCATGTCGCTGCCCTGAATCGTCACCGCAACCTCGATGTTGAGCCGCTCATCGAGATTGATGCCGTCGTTGTCGAGAAACGCTGAGGCCGAATAGGTACCGTCAGGTATCCCCGCAACAACTTCTCGCGCACGCGCTTCGGATTGCGCCCAAATCTTCACCATGCACGCACGCAGAGTGTCGATTCCGTAGCGCTCAACCATCTCGAGCAATCTGCGCTCCCCGAGTCGGCAGGCAGTGATCTGCGCACGCATGTCCCCGATGACCTGGTCCGGGAAGCGCACGTTGTTGGCGATCATGCGCATGACCTCCTGATCCTCCCGGCCCCCCTTCATCACCTTCAACTGGTTCCACTGGATTCCTTCTTGGAAAATCTCCGTGGAATCAGTGGAATACGAGCCGACAGCCTTGCCACCCACATCAGCCCAGTGCGCACGCGTCGCTGTGAATGCGATGAGCTCGTCTTGATGAAAGATAGGTGCATAGACGACGACATTATTGAGATGCTGCCCACACGTCTCAGCGTGGTTTGTGATGATCACATCTCCTGGCGAGTACCCATCACTACCGAAGAGCTCAATCCCAGGCATGACGCTGGTCGCGAGATCCGCCATGAAAATCGGAAGACCATAACGGCCCTGCGCAAGTAGACGTCCTTCAGCGTCAATCCAGCCCGCACACATGTCACGAACCTCGTAGACCGTACTGCTGTATGCCGTTCTACACAGCGCAAGTTCGATCTCGTCCAAGTTGTGCTTCAGTGCTGATCGGATCACCTCAAGGGTGATCGGATCCACGTCATGTGCGTGCGCTGTCATGCTGACTCCTTCGCGATGTCGATGACTAGCTGACCCATCGGATCGACGACCATGGTGTCCCGCGGACCCAAAATCGTGGTCGAGCCGTATTCCTCCACGACGAGGGGGCCCTCAAAGTGTGCACCGATCTCCAGATCGGACCTGATGACAACAGGTGTCTCTAGGAAGCCCGCGCTACCGAAGTACACAGAACGACTCCCCAACTCAGCGCCTGTTCCCTGCCGTGTCGAATCGGTTAGTGCGGTCACCAAAGGCTTAGGCAAGCTGACGTAATCAATGCTCCGGAGACCGACAATCTCAAGGGGAAGACTCGGGAACGAATGGCCGTATCGCAACTGATATTCCTGCTCGAAAGCTGCCCTGAGCCTCTCGGCGAGCGACGCATCCCACTCCTCGGGAACCTTGACCATGATGGTGAACTCCTGCCCCTTGTAGCGGGCATCCACATAACGCACAGATCTGCGGCCCTGAGCGTCCGAACCAATGTCGTTCTCCCAGCTGCGGGCGCTGCTTTCGAGAGCCGCAAACTCGTCACGCAACTCGTGTGGGCCCAATGCGGCCAGATCGCGCATGTAGGTCTGCGTGAAGTCCTGACGCAAGTCGGCAAGGAGCATGCCAAGAGCGGAGAAGATGCCAGGAAGTATCGGAATGACCAGGCGAGGTATGGACAACTCCCGAGCAATCTCAGTGCCATGCAGCGGTCCTCCACCGCCGTAGGAGAACAGTTGGAAATCTCTGGGATCTCTGCCTCTATCGAGACTGATGCGCCTAATGGCGGCCGCCATGTTGACGTTGGCCAAGCGGATGATTCCCGCTGCAGCAGTGATGATGTCGCTGCCCAACCGATCCGCCAAGGGAGCCAACGCCGAGCGTGCCGCCTCGACATCGAGAGCGGTTTCGCCGTGTAGGAATGCGCTCGGACTCAGCCGTCCAAGAACGAGGTTCGCATCAGTGACCGTCGGTTCGCCACCATTGCCAAAACAGGCCGGCCCAGGAACTGCACCAGCGCTCTCCGGCCCGACAGTAAGCATGCCCACGGAATCAACGCGAGCGATGCTGCCACCTCCGGTGCCCACCTCGAGGATGTCGAGAGCCGCAACGCGAAGGGGGAATCCCTGCTCGTACGACGGCACGAAGTATTCAGCCGTGAATAGCGGAACTCCACCCTCCACTAGGCAGGCCTTCGCCGTTGTACCACCCATGTCGAAGGCAATCGCGTTATCGATTCCTCTGAGCTTGGATATCTCGGCAGTAGCCATTACCCCTGCTGCCGGACCTGACTCCACAAGCGCAACAGGTCGGCGCCGAGCTGACTCAGCAGTTGTCACGCCTCCATTGGACTCCATCATGTACAGCCGACCGGAGAACCCCTGACTCTCGAGATAGCTCTCGAGCTCCCCCAAATATCCATCTACTACGCCACCAACGTAGGCATTGGTAACGACCGTCGATGTGCGCTCGAACTCACGAAACTCTCTGGACAGTTCGTGCGATAGCGATATGTAGGCATCCGGAAATGCATCTGCGAGAGCTTCGCCAATGAGTTTCTCGTGCGTGTCGTCGACGTAGGAGTGCAGCAGGCATACGCCAACAGCTTCGACCTTGGCGTCTTGAATTTTGGCGACCAGCTCAGACAGATCGTCTTCGCGCACCGGTGAGATTTCTTCCCCACTTGCAGACATTCGCTCATCGATCTCAAAGCGAAGTTCGCGCGGAACGAGTGGCTCCATACGGTTGAAGAACAGGTTGTAGGGTTCTGGCCAATTGGTTCGGCCGATCTCTAAGACGTCGCGAAAACCCTTGGTAGTGACCAAAGCTGTCCGCTTCCCAGAACGCGTCAGGATCGCATTGATGACCACCGTGGTCCCATGACGAATCACGCCGATCTCGCCCACGGGCACACTGATTGCCGCAATCGCCTCGCGCAGGCTTCGCACGAGATCCTGGGAATACGTGGGCGTCTTCGCGTAGGAGATTTCACCGGTCTGCAGATTCGATGCCACGATGTCCGTGAAACTCCCACCGATATCTATTCCCAACAGCACCGTGTGGGGGTGGCTCATGAATTCTCCTTGCGGGCCAAGTGGGGACACAATCACTGATAAGGATTATACGAAATTCCATCACGTCCCACAATGCTGCCGGGCGCATTGCTTGAAGTTCTACGTGAATAGGGCTGGGCGCTTTTCCAAGAAAGCGGTGAGACCCTCCTTCGCGTCCGGCGAGTCAAAGGCTGTGCCGAAGTCCCGACGCTCGGCCGCGAGTCCCTCCGAGAGCGACACCTCAAATGCACGCCGGACGGACTGCATTGCGAGCTTCTGCGCCAAAGGCGGACGCTCGGCGACAGTAGCCGCGATCCCGTAGGCAAGGTCTCTGTAGTCTGCGAGGCTGGCCACCCGGGAGACGACGCCTGCACGCATCAGCTCCTCTGCATTGAGCAGCCTGCCTGACAAGATCACGTCCATCGCGACAGCCTTCCCTGCGGCATGCACGAGCAATTGCGTGCCGCCGGCTCCTGGGATCAGCCCGAGGGCTGTTTCCGGCAACCCGAACCGCACGGTCTCCGAGGCGACCACAATGTCGCTCATCATGGCCAATTCGGCTCCTGCTCCGAGACAAAAGCCGGAAATCGCCGCCACGAGAGGAATCTGGAGACCTCGGAATGAGGTCCATAACCGCTGTCGAGGCCCACTCTCCACATCGGCACTCGCCATCTGAAGGAGGGCGCGCACGTCGGCACCGGAGGCAAATACCGCGTCGGAGCCAGCGAGGACGACACACCTGATTTCCTGCGACCGTTCGGCATCTTCGGCTGCCCCGACGAGATCAGCAAGTGCTTCGTCAGTGAGCGAATTACGGGTCTGCGGATGGTCGACGGTGATACGTCGTACTCTTCCGACGTCCTCGACGAGCACCTGAGACATCAGCCCCCGCCAATCAGGAGGAGGTGTGCCGCCTCTTTAACTGACATCCCCTCACGGACACCTCGCTCCCTAGCGGGCCCGTTGCAGATACTGATGAGACCCTCGTGATAGCCCCTAAAAGCGTCACCGATCGGTGCAGTACGTCCGTCAATACACGCCCCTGCCAAGCCCACCTGCGCGGTAATTTCTAGTCCCTTCACGCCCGAATCGTTCTTCGAGAACCCGCCGTCATGGCAAATAAAGGCCCAGGGGTTTGCCTCGACAAGAAAACTTGCGCCGCTGCGCCCTGTGTGGCCAGCAGTTACGAGGACGCTGGTGCCCTCGTCCTCTGGGTAGGCCCAGACAATCGAGTCAGTTACGACGATTCGCCTGCCATTGTCGAGCGTCTCCATGACTTCGCGACGAATTTTGTTGCCTACCTCGATGTCGACCGGGTCTACATCTCGCATGAGTTCCGCCGCCTCGCGCACTGACATGCCGGCCCGTACGCCAAGACATTCCGCGGGGTAGTTCAGTCGCGAGATGACACCGTGGGCGTA
>JBIHZU010000051.1:0-8760 GCA_044240285.1 Candidatus Nanopelagicales bacterium
TCGAGCCGCAACTGCACACGTCTTCTCCATGGCACCTGCTGACACCTGTGTGCTGGTCACGGGTCACAGTGCAGGTGGCTATCTGACCTACTTCGCCGCCGAGGTGGCCGGAGTACACGCGGCCCTTGCACTCGCTCCCGTCACCCATCTGCGTCATACCGCGGCAGGTGGATGGGACGACGGAGCGATCGCTCGATGGCTAGGTGGCTCTCCCGATGAAGTCCCGGAGGTCTGGGACCGTATGGAACTCACGGCCGCACAGCTGTCGGCCCCTCACCTGCGGGTTGTGCATGGTGTGGCGGATCGTGTCGTACCCATCTCACTCACCAGAGAATCCATCAAGCAGCACCGGCCTAAAGACAGCCACAATGCCCTCCTCGAACTCGCGGACGTGAGCCACTACGAATTCTTGGATCCGTCCACCTCGGCGGCGACCGTCATCGTTGAGCAGCTCCAGCAACTCGCCACGCTCCCACCCACTATGAGCACACAGCAATAGCCATGCGGGCCCAGACTTCTGGGGTCACATTGTCAGGTTGGTAGCCACCCGCTCCTCCGATGAGGATGGGTAGTTCGGGGAATGCTTCGCGGATCTTACGGACGGTGTCGACCATGCCATCGATGGAATAGGTCAGTGTCGATAGTGGGTCGGTGTCGTGGCCGTCCGCACCGAGGGCAAGCATCAGCAAGTTGGGCGCGAATCGCTGAACTTCGCCAATAAAGCGTGCGACAGCAGCTGTGAGTTGAGAATTGCCTGAGCCGTAGGGCAAAGCTTCATTGAACACCTCCCGATCAGCGTCGTCTGCGTGACCCGTACCGGGGAAGATCGTGCGGTCATGGACCGACATTGTTTGAACGCGCGGATCATCCCGAAGCAGCGCCTCGGTGCCGTCGCCGTGATGGGCATCAATGTCGATGATCGAGATGCGACGCACTCCAGAGACTCCATCGAGCAGGTATTTTGCCGTGATCGCCAGATCAGCAAATACACAAAAGCCGCTGGAGTGATCGCGTTGTGCATGGTGTTTGGCGCCAGGAAAGTGAACCGCGGTGCGGGTCTTGCCTTTGATCAACGCATCTGCAGCAAGGATCGTGCCACCGACCATGCGATGTGCGATGTTGCCAAGGTCGTGCCGCTCGCCGGACCACTCACCACACTCTCCACCTTCGAGAACCGATGAGACGTATCCGGAGGAGTGCACGCGCTCGAGTAACGCCCTCTCTGGGAAATAGTCAGACTCGATCTCAAGAGTTTTGATGTCGTTGCTCGCGGCCAACTCCAGAAGTCGCTCACGGGCATTGTCGAATCGCCGCCCTTGGGTGGGATGAGAGTCGGAAAACACCCAGCCCGCATAGGCGTCGCTATGAACCAGAATCAGATTTGTCATGTAGTCCCCAGTGCCGGCAAGCACACGCTCGCCTGACATCTCTATGTGTATCAGGAGGGACTGACAGTCAGAGTGCGAGTTCTACTGGACTCCGAGCGCAGCAAGAACATCACGCATTTCTTTTTTGCCTGGGGCAAGCAGCCCAAGATTGCATTGGACGTTAATCGACACGTCGTCTTGAGTCAGAGTGATGTGGTGTGTTGGTCCACTCTTTGATGCGGTCACCTGGGCATTGGTTCGTTCGAATCGCGCAAACACCATCGTTGGCCCAGTGCCCGAACGAACGTTGCCATTCCAATCAAGCAAGGAAAAGAATTCTTCTGTGACCGCGAGAATCATTACTGGCGTCAGCCCAGCCGCGCCTGCAGCATTCGCATAGACCGCATGCTTGCCGGCGACATAACCCACACCCTGTGCAAGTCCATCAGCCAGCAAGTTGTCGGTGATGAGCTCGGTTACGGAGTCAGCGACTACGGCCCCAGTAATCCCGCCCACGGTGGGGGCAAGTCGGCCAATGTCGATCACGAAGAGTGCGGCGGCTTGTACGGGTGAGCCCAGTAGGGCCGCGGAATCCTTGCGCAGAGCAGCGTGATCAACCACGCCCGCAGGCTAGCGGACTGAAGTGGCCTCATGCTGGACGCGCCGGTCATACACCATGTTGGTGTATGCTTGTCCACATGGGGCGAACCAACATCGACATTGACGAAGAACTCGTACAGGTTGTGATGGACCGATACAAACTCACGACCAAGAAGGATGCCGTGGACTATGCACTCCGCCACGTGGCCGGGCAACAGATGACCATTGAGGAAGTACTCGCAATGGAGGGCTCGATGCCCGATTTAGAGGCGCCTGAGGACACTCACCCGTGGTCCTAGTCGACTCATCCGTGTGGATCAACTTCCTTCGGGCGAAGGGCTCCAGCGCTCCCCTTCGCGAGCTCCTATTAGACGGTGATGAGGTCGTCTGTACCGAGCCAGTGCTCATGGAGGTTCTCGCAGGGGCGCGATCGCCAGAGCATCGAGATGACATGCGCCGCTTGCTGTGTCGAAACACGTGGGTGCCCGTCGATGTAGCTGCTGATTTCGACGCGGCCGCGTCAATCTTTGCGCATTGCCGTTCACGCGGCGTCACCCCACGAGGGGTCGTCGACTGCCTCATTGCAGCTGTCGCGTTGCGTACCTCAACGCCGATCCTCGCTAGCGATCGCGACTTCGATGCTATTGCACGCTTCTTCCCACTTCAGCTTGTCTAAGCGATCAGGGAGCGCCGTCGCCCCGGAGCAACTCCTGGACGATCACCGCTTCACGGTCGGCTAGTCGTTCTAGGCCTCGGAGTGGAATCGCCATGCGGTGATTGCCCTCCAGTTGTGGTCGGATCCGATCAATCAGCGCCCAGTAGCCCGCGGTGAACGGGCATGCGTTTTCGCCGACGCGTACGTCTGGGCGGTAGTCACAGCCCTTGCAGAAGTCGGTCATGCGCTTGATGTAGGCCCCGCCTGATGCATACGGCTTGGTCGCCATGACGCCACCGTCGGCATACAACGCCATGCCAATCACGTTGGCAGACATCACCCACTCGTAGCCATCGAGATAGACGCGACGGAACCAGTCGGCCGTCTCCAATGGGTCATAACCACGCTGCAGCGCCCAGTTGCCGAGGACCATCAAGCGTTCAATGTGGTGATTCCAGCCGTGATCGCGCACCTCTGCTAACGCATGCGAGAGACAGCGGGCCTTCACGTCTTCTGCTCGTAGTTCGGCGAACCACGTGGGCAGCGGCGTCGTCGCATTCAGAGCATTCGACTTCGCGTAATCTGCACCGAGATACCAGTAGAGGTGCCACACGTATTCGCGCCAACCGATGACCTGCCGGATGAAGCCTTCAACACTGGCAAGTGGTGCGTGGCCACTCTCGTATGCCGCCAGTGCGGCCTCGACTATCTCCAACGGGTGCAGCAGGCCAAGGTTGAGCGGCACCGACAAACGTGAATGTGCCATCGTGCGGTCTTGGGCCATAACTGCGTCTTCAAACGGCCCGAACGACGCTAATCGGTGCGTGACGAAGTCATCAAGCACCGTGAGTGCCTCAGCTCGAGTCACCGCAAACTCCCGCGGACCAGCATTGCCGATGAACGTCACGCCCCGTGACTCCAGACGCGCGATATCGTCACGCACCTGCGCATCAATGTCGTCTTCAGTTGGCAGCCAGGGTGCCCGTAATCCCAAAGTCACCTGCCCCTTGGGGGGCGGCTGACGGTTATCGGCGTCGAAGTTCCATTGGCCGCCCTCCGGCTTGTTGCCACTCATCAAGATTCCGTGGCGTGTGCGCACCGATCGATAGAAATCTTCCTGGAGCAGTCGCTTCTTCCCGCGCGCTTGCGCCCACTCATTGAAGGTTGCCTCGTCGGTGAGAAAGCCGCGTGCTGGTTCGACCTCGGCACCGAGCTTGCGTACTAGTCTGCGTGCCCCGCGCGAGGTCGGATCGCTCACCCGCAGTGGCCCGAGTTCGCGAGCGCTCTCCCCATAGGTGTCACTTGTCAGGTAGGTACACCGATCGCCGAGTTCGGCAGCACGATGCCGCATAGCAGAGAGAATGAGAAGTGCCTTCGCCCGGTGATATGTCCGCCGCCGCCACACGTTGTGCGACTCGATGAGAACTACATCCTCATCAGGATCAACGAAGTGTGGTCCCAGCTGATCGGCGAAGATCCACCTGCGTTGCGTCATAGACGAATTAAACCGGAATAACGACCTCATTGTGACGCATGAACCACGGAGTCCACGGCGGATCGAAGCGCGCGTAACGAGCTGGACCCATCGCCTCGATGCCATCACGCTTGAGGGCAGCCTCAAGACGCATACGATGCTTCTCGAATGAATTGAAAGTCCAGCGCCCAGAAAACTTCAGGGCCGCAGCTGTTTCTGTCTCTAAGGCGCGCACTGTGACCGACGCATCGGTGGGCTGGGGTACGTCTGCTGCACTGGTACCAGCTGGTAATACGAAAGCCACCACATGCTGGTTATCTTGCGCAGCGGGGCTTTGAATCACCGGCGCAGTCATGGCCATGCGGGTTTGCGTGCCATTTGCGCCATTGATGAAGGACACAAGTCGACCAAAGGCGGCCATGCCAGCGCGCTCAAAACCAGCTTCAATCGTGACCTCCGCGACTAGGTGCGGGGCATACCGCCGGATTTCGTATCCCTTGCACTCACGCACCACTTCATAGACCTGCTTCTCTGTCACGTCTCCACGGTACGCAGAATGTGCCCGCGAAGCACATCGGCGCTAGATTCTTCCTGTGCAGGCGTTGGTCATTTTCGATGGCGATTGCGAGTTCTGCCGTATCGGCGCAGACTTCGCGAGGCGCCGGGTGCGGCCACGAGCCGATTTCCTGGCCTGGCAAGAGGCTGACCTGAAGTCACTTGGGCTCACGGAGCACGATTGCCAAACCGCCGTGCAGTGGATTGATCCCAGCGGCACCTACGCCGGGGGCCGCGCAGTGTCGCGGGCCCTCTTGAAGTCGCCCTATCCGTGGAAGGTTCTCGGAGCCCTGGGCCAACTCCCCGTTCTTAGCCAGATCATTGACCACTCATACATCTGGGTTACTCACAACCGACCACTCCTGATGCGCCTGCTGTCCTAGGCCCACGGGCACTGCAGCCGGCATGACGCGGCTACCTGGCGGCTAATTCGGCCACTAATTTCCTATTCCCAACCTACGCGACAACTCGAGCACTACAGTCACATTGCCTTAAGCCGTGCGCACTACTTCGTAGTTGAACACCTACAACCTTTGGAGACTTGATGAAGTTTTTCACACTCGCCTGCATCAGCGCGGTAGTGGCAGGTGCGATATTCGCAACCACTGCAGTCCCCGCTTCTGCTAAGCCAATTCCACGCGGGGTGATTGCCAATGAGTACCTCGCGGTGGCGTGTCCTGTCAACGCAGCTGGTAAGCCATTCGTAGAAAATAGCGAAGCCCTAATGGACGGAGTAGGCGGCTTAAAGGCAGCCCTCGCCGCTGCAGATGCGTACAACGCAACAACCCAGGATCTAAATTTTTATCTAGCATTGCTAATTATCACCGGACCTCGCGACATCACAGTGCCGGGGATTGGCCTGCTCGAGAGGTTCATGAAAGCACAGGCCGCTTTGCAGTCAGTGCTTCGTGCGCGGGGAGTGGTCTCTTACGTTCGCGCTTACACGAAGTGGTACAAAATCATGGATACAAAGCCTGACTATGCGAACCAGATTCGCAACGCACTCAATTTGCCGACAAATGGCTGGTGCCCGAACAAGTAGTTGGGGCCGCCTAGCATAAATCGGGCTCTGTACCGACTCAATGGAGTCAGTACAGAGCCCGATTTGCTTGTGTTGTCTTATTCGAAATCAAATCCGTAGTGCGTACGAATCTGACCAAATTCCATACCGGGCTTAAAAATAGTCGCACCTAACGCCAGGTTGATCCTCTTCACAAGGCTCGCGTTATTTGTGAGGCTCACAGTTCCCCTAGCTGCCCAAGCAACTCCGTTTGCGCTTCTGTGGAAACTGCTCGAGGTGTAATCAACAACGAAGAGGTTGATTCTCGTGCCATTAGTCGCGAGGGAGGCCAGAACGTCACAACTACCAGGACTTGTGCAAGTCTCCAGCCATGGTCGCATTAACCGGATGGGCACCTTGGTGCTTGATTCGGGGAAAGTGAACCTAAACCCTCCACCATGAGCTACCAGACCATCGGTAATTGGCCTCAAGGTAACGGGAAGACTCAACAGAGCGCCGCCCCTCATCGGCACTAGCACTGAATGCCTCGTGGGCCGAAGCGCAATACCCGCGGCGGCGAGTGCGTCAAGGCTATATGTGGAGATGATGATGTCCGATTGGCCCCAGACGCCCGGGTTGGGCGCTGCCTGTGCCGGAACAGCCGTCAATCCAATGCCCGCGGCAACAGCAACCGCAGCGCAAGCAGTCGCAATTCTTCCGATCTTCTTCATGGGTCCTCCCGATTTGGCCAGCCCCACGACTGGCACTGGCACTGCTGGCAGTAACTTGCTCCACTCTCCCACAGGCGCTGCGGATCTAGAGGCCAATTACCATCAACCGCCGAGAACGCGAACACCTTTGGTGAGCTGGAGTTGAATCTTCACGCCCTTGCCGGCAACACACGACACTACGTGGCCACCTGCTTGGAGATCCTTTGTCACGCCATGCAGGTGCACACCTACTGGGGAGAGGCCAGCCGTGTCGGGGCCGCTTCGGAATCCGACGAGTGTGGCGGCGCGTCCGTCGAGTGTAAACAGGGTTTGTTGCGCCACGACGTCTGCAAACGCTGGGTATGGCTCGCTCTGGCCTTCAACACTGCGCGTCTGGAGCCGCCGGAATGATCCTTCGACACGAAGCGCAACTACACCGCTGGTGGTTCCGATCGCATCGTCAATGATGGGGAGTAGGTCAGCGCACGCCGTGCCTGCAGGAACGCGGAGTGACATTTGTGGGCGGAACTTGATCGCTTGGATGTACGGCGTTGTGCGTGTGGCGGGCACTACCGATGGGCGGCCGTTGATGCTCACGCGGTAGAGCACACCATCCACCATGATCAGTTCGCCCGAGAGGTGATTGAACGTG
This sequence comes from Candidatus Nanopelagicales bacterium, assembly GCA_044240285.1. Classification (GTDB taxonomy): domain Bacteria; phylum Actinomycetota; class Actinomycetes; order S36-B12; family S36-B12; genus CAINMH01. The sequence goes on from JBIHZU010000051.1 coordinate 7,014, forward strand.
CCGACTCCCAGGGTTGCCTGTGAAGCGGCCATGGAGATCGGTGCAAGCCCGGAGTAGTTCGGAGACGTCAGGTAGGCGAGGGTGCCGATCTGAGCCACCCATCCGCGTGGCTGTGGGAGGGGCGAGGCAGCGGCGGGGCTCGCACTGATCGCAAGAAATGCGACGGCGAGGGCGGCTATCAGTGACTTACGCATGCTTAACCTTAGCGAGTAAGGGTGGCCGCGAACTGCCGAATGTCATCAACGAGGAGTTGCGGCTGCTCCAGCGCTGCGAAATGTCCGCCAGCGGGCATCGTTGTCCACGAGACGATCGGGTAGCGCTGCTCGCTCGCAAGCCGGGGTGCGAGGAACGTCTCGCGTGGGAACTCCGCCACTGCCGTGGGGACACGCACGGGCAGGCGTAACAGTGCGTGCTCGTCATATTGCAACTCGAAGTAGATGCGCGCGCTGCCTGGTGCGCTGCTGGTGAGCCAATAGAACATCAGGTTGGCGGCGAGGTCTTCTCGGCGGAAGGCGCTATCGAGATCGCCGTGAGTGTCACCCCACGTGTGGAACTTCTCCAAGATCCACGCCGCGAGTCCGGCAGGTGAATCGTTTTGCGCGACTGTGAGCGAATCGGGTTTGGTCTTCTGCAGCAGGGAGTAGGCAGCTTCACGCTTGCGGAAATCCGAATCCCACTTCACCCACTCAGCAACTTGGCTACGGATCGGTTCGGTAATCTCCACCCACGTGCGATTGACGTGAATGCCCATGACGTGTTCGGGGTAGTCCGCTCCGAGGTGGGCGCAGAGGATGCCACCCCAATCACCGCCCTGCGCGACGTAACGATCGTGACCCAGACCCACCATGAGCGTGTTGAGAGCGTGCGCCATGCGCGTCACTCCCCAGCCGCGCTCGGTGGGCATCGAACTAAAGCCAAACCCGGGCAAGCACGGGATGACGAGATCGAAGTCTGCAAGCCCCTCGATGCAATACCTGAACTCCCAAATCGAACCGGGCCAGCCATGCAGCAGGAGCAGCGGGACCGGGTTGGTGCCCGAGCCACGAATGTGCCAGAAGTGAATGTCGACGCCGTCGATCGTGGCGCAGTACTGCGGATAGGAGTTGAGCGTCGCTTCTGTCGCGCGCCAGTCGTAGTCATTGCCCCAGTAGTCGCAGAAATCGCGCAGGTAGTCGACGTTGGTACCGTAGTCCCAGCCCGCGCCCTCGATCTGCTTCGGCCAGCGGGTACGCGCTAGACGGTCCTTGAGATCAAGGAGCTCAGACTCCGGAATGTCGATGGTCACCAGAACTGCCTCGAACTGCATCGGCAACCACCCTTCGCTACCAGTACCAGGAGTCACCCCACTTGACCGTGCTGTCTTTGCGAATGCTAATACTCGCCGACGCAGAGTCATCGCCGGACGCGCTGAGTGTGCAACTCACGCTCACAGTCGCGTCGGCACCACTGCCTGAACCACTAAGAGTCAACCTGCCGGAGGCAGGGTTACTGGTGTCCAGATAAAACCTGAACGACAGAGTGATTTTAATACCGCGCTCGTACTTGTAGCCGGCAATTGTCCTACTGGTGTTCTTCATGTATCTCAAGTCTAGACCACCCGTAATCGTATGAGTGGTCGACGAATAGGCAAGATCAAACTCCCACGAAGACCCGCCATGCACGTACGTGTAGGACAGCGAGAAGGCGGTCAACGCTCCGTTATTGATGGAGATTGCGCCAGTGAAGGCATACGACTTGCTCGCCATGT
>JBIHZU010000052.1:0-8709 GCA_044240285.1 Candidatus Nanopelagicales bacterium
GGCCTTGTCACCGATTGGGACTTCCACGGTAAGCAGATTCGTACGTTGGTCAATGGCGTGGTCAAGCAGGACGCCAATACCGACGAGATGGAATGGGACATGCACTACCTCGTCGCAGACATCGCGCGCACGATCACGTTGCTGCCCGGAGACATGTTGTTGTCGGGCACTCCAGCCAACTCCCGGCCCGTACAGCCCGGTGACGTTGTAGAAGTCGAGGTCGAGGGTCTCGGTCGGCTCACCAACTACATCGTCGAAGGACCTACTCCAATCCGCTCCGATGTGGGTGCGCAACCTTCCGAAAGCGAAGAAGTCATCTCGACTGCATTGGGCGGCGACTGGGAATTTCGCGGTATTCGCACCCCATCTAAAGACTTGTATCCCTCGACCATCACTGAAGAAAAGGAATGACCATGGCGCTCAAGGTTGTCGTCGACATGAACGTTTGCCAGGACCATGGGCAGTGCGTGTTTGCAGCTCCCCAGGTATTCCAGTTGGACGACGACGGCCGACTCGTCGTATTGATTGAAGAGCCAGACGAGTCGCTACGCGCCACTGTCGAAGACGCGGCAGACGTGTGCCCCGTGCAGGCAATCAGCATTAAGGGCTAGGGTCGTGCGCATGTCGCGCGTGCTGATTGCTGGAGCCGGAATGGCAGCTCTGCGGACCGCTGAGGCGTTACGCGCCTGCGGATACTCAGATGAGATCGTCGTCGTGGGTGATGAGAAGTACCCGCCGTATAACCGGCCACCACTTTCCAAGGAAGCGCTTGCGGGCGAGCCGAACCTCGAACAACTAGTGTTTCGGCAAAAGGCTTCGACCGAAGATGTCGTATGGCGACTTGGCGAGACTGTGGTGTCTGCCGATCTCGCTGGACGTACGGTCGCACTTGCAGGCGGCGAAGTGCTCGCGTGGGATGCCCTGGTCGCGGCAACGGGAGTGCGGGCACGAATCCTGCCGATCCCCGGTGGCGATTCCGTGCGTCGCCACGTTGTGCGCACCCTCGACGACACCCTCGAACTGCGTCCTTTGCTCACTCCGGGTGCGCGGGTGGTCATTCTGGGCGCTGGCTTCATCGGTTGTGAGGTCGCGGCCACTGCCGTGCAGCTCGGTTGTGAAGTGACCTGTGTGGCGCTCGATCCGCTACCCATGCTTCGCCCACTCGGACCCGAGGTGGCCGCCGAACTGCTACGACGCCATGAGGAGCGCGGCATCACCTTCCGACTCGGAGTGTCCGTGTCGGCGATGGCCAAGAACGGCACCTCGGTCAACCTACAACTCAGCGACGGCAGCACTGTCACCGCAGACGTGATCGTCGAAGCAGTGGGCTCGGTATGCGCGGTGGGCTGGCTCGACGGCAATGGACTTGACCTGCGCGATGGCGTGCTCGTCGACTCTGCTCTACGACCTCTCGTTAATGGATCGCCAGTCGATGGAGTAACGGTCGTTGGCGACCTCGCCCGCTTTCCTAATCCACTTTTCGGTACTGGCGAGTGGCGGGTTGAGCATTGGAGTCTGCCCTCCGACACCGGTCGCCGTGCCGGTGCGGTTCTGGGTGCGCGACTGGTGGGCGAAGGTTATGAGGAAGTTGTCGCGTTGCCATTCGAGCCGATTCCGTCGTTCTGGAGTGATCAGTTCGACGTACGCATCAAGTCGTACGGCATGCCGGGCCTCGCAGACCCCGATGGAGTCCGACTACTCGAAGGCGACCTTGCCGACGAGTGCGTCATCGGCTACCACCGTGGCTCAGAACTTATGGGTGTTGTCGGCATCGGGATGGTGCGTGTGGTGAATAGCTACCGCGCCAAGGTCGGTCTCGGGAAAATCGAATCTCCATGACAGGGCAGTTGAATGGGCGACGCGCACTGGTGACAGGTGGAGGCACTGGAATTGGAGCCGCGATTGCGCGGCGACTTTTCGCTGAGGGTGCGCACGTGACGGTCATCGGTCGACGCGCAGAGCCACTGGCCGCCACGGGCTTGCCCTACGTGGTGGCTGATGTCACCTCAGCCAGCGATCGTTCTCGCATCGTGACCGAGCTGCCCGCCATCGACCTCCTCGTCAATAACGCAGGAGTAACAACCGACGACTGGTCAGTGAGTTCCGAAGTGCACGTGGCCGCACCGAAAGCTCTGGTGGAGGCTTACACGACATCACTTGAGTCAGCGCACGGGTGCGTCATCAATATCGCCTCAGTTGCCGGTCTCTCTGCGGCTGCCGGGGCGTCAGCTTACGCAGCAGCGAAGGCCGCGGTACTACATCTGACGCGCGTACAAGCAGTAGAACTCGGACCCCGTGGCATCCGAGTCAACGCCATTGCTCCAGGCTGGATCCGCACTCCGATGGCAGACGATGAGATGCAGACGATCATGCAGCGCGACGGCGTTGATCTTGACGCTGCCTATTCGATCGTCACTCGTCATTTGCCGCTGAGAAGGGCCGCTGAGCCCGAGGAAATTGCCGGCATCGTGGCATTCCTTGCATCTTCTGATGCTTCATTCATTACCGGAGCCACCATCGTGGCAGACGGTGGCGGTCTCGTTGTCGACGTGGGCATGCTGGCTTTCGGAGACTGATCAGCCCGCGATCTCGCGCACCCGGCTCTTCAGATGACGGCAAAAATCGCCCACTTCATCAGCGGAGCGCACGAACATGGCGGGCTTGAAGCAGATCGTGGTGAATCCTTGTTCGATCTGACGAGATAGATCCGCTAATGCCACTTCTAGGTCGGCCACGTCGTCATGTGAATAGAAGGTTCCGCGGATGCCGCCGACCATCTCAATCTCCGAAAGGTCACGTCCCACTTCGCGCAGCCCAGTAGCCAGCGCAGCAATATCGTCGTCAGTGAGCGGTCCGAAGGGATTCAGGCCACTTCCGTAATGCGCGATGCGCCGTACCTGAGCTGGGTTCATGCCCTGCCCACCAAACCAGAGTGTGGGGCCGGTGGGCAGAAAAGCTCCAGGCTCAAGCCAGACATCGTCGAAGTCAAAATATGTTCCGTGGTGATTGAACGGATAGGGCCCCCACGACTTCGCCAGAACCTCCAGTTGCTCGTCGAGGATCTTGCCTCGCTCGCTAAACGAGACACCGAGCGCGGCGTATTCATCGCGTGACCAACTCACAGTGGGAAGCACCACAAGCCGACCTCGCGATAACAGGTCGAGTGTGCCCAATTCCTTGGCGAGAAGCAGTGGATGTCGCAGCGGCGCGATGATAGCCCCCGCTACAAGTCGAAGACTGGTAGTTGCCTGCGCGATGGCAGACAGCAACACGATTGAATTGGGCCAAGAGGTGGACGGAGACTGATTGCCTGGCGCTGCATAATCACGCGAGTTAGTCATCTCACCCGCGGCTCCAGAGTCAGGACCAAGCACCACATGCTCGCTGAGCATGACATCGCTGATACCTGCTGCTTCGGCTTCCACCGCAAGCTGGATAAGTCCGCCTAGGTCGCGCGAGTCGACGATGGCATCGTTCTCGGTCAGAACCATGAGCAGGCGGATCGGAGCTAAGTCCGACCCGCCTGCATCGTGAAGTGTCACAACTTCTGTGGCCCCTGCTCTGAGGCTCTCAACTCATCAAACGTGGTGGTTGTACGCACAGAACCCTTGACGATGAACGCCAGAATCAGGCCCACAATGAACACGATTGCTACACCGTAAACGGCATAGATCGTCGGAGTGGGAACCTGGTAAACAGCACCAAAGACAGCTGCTGCAGTAATCACAATGCCAACGATCGCAGTGAACACAATGAGCCCGTACTTGCTCGATCCACGAAGTCCCCTGAAGGCGCCGATGCACACCAGTAGGTAGATCGACGCAAGTGCGAGACCGCCAAAGGAGGAGCCCCAACTAAAGACCGCGAAATAGTGCGGGAAGTCAGGGATAGCGAACAACTCTGTCCACTCGTTAATGATCACGAAGATGGCAAAAATAACCATCACGACGATGCCGGCGTTAAGAGGAGTTCCGCGCCGGGACACCTTCGACAGACCCCGCGGGAGTCGCTCATCGCGCGCCATCGCGAAGACACCACGCGAACCAGCGACTGCAATGCCGATCAGCACAGCGAGCATGTCCAGAACAACGACCAACTCGAGCAGTCGGACGATCCACACGCCACCGTAACCTCCAGCTTCGACCGGAGCCGCGAGACCGAAGAGTGGTGCCGCCGCGTTAAGTCCCATCGCATCGAGGTTGAATCCGTAGCCAGCAACCTGTGCGTAGGACACGATCAGATAAAAGGCGATAACGAGAACGACCGAGAGAATGACAGCGCGCGGAATATGACGCTTGGGGTTGGCAGTCTCCTCACCGAGATTGGCCGCTGTTTCGAAGCCAGTGAAGATAAGTACTGCATAGACCATTCCGAAGAGGAGACCGGACCAACCATCGGGAGCTGAACTGACACTGAACGCCTGACCCACATCGTTCTTGCCACCAACCTGAGCGATCACATAAATCGCGAAGATTAGGACTGTCACGATAGATACGAACGCCAGAATCAACTGTGCGCGAGTCGAAAGTCCAACACCGAAGAACATCACTACACCGACGAGAATGAGCAGAATGATTTCCCAGGCGAGGATAGGAATTCCTTCAAAGCCGAATTCCGCGGCCAAGGTGTCGTGAATCGTGCCGGCAATCAAGACGAGCAACCCGCCGCCGAGAACAGTGATCCCAAGGTAGTAGAGCCAGCCTGCGGCACCACCGATCTTGCTACCAAGGCCATCTGTGACGTAGTCGTAGAGCGCGCCAGCCGCATGTATCTTGCGTGCGTAAGCGCCGATGATCCATGCGACACAAAGAATGCCGATGCCTGCGATGAGGATCGCTAACGGCGCAGCGACACCCGCACCCTTGCCCGTCACACTAATGAGACCCACGATGAGGGGCACGAGGAATGCAATGGAGAAGACCGGGCCCATGAAGCCAACCGACTGAGCAACGACGTCAACCAAACTGAGTTTGCGCCCGCTTCCGCCGAGCGTTTGCTTTTCTGAGATGGCCATGGTGATCCCTTCGCACCTACGGATGTATTCGTTCGGGAGCGAACGAATATGGATGGACTGTAATGGGAACGAAGGCGCTTGTCATGGGATTTGGGCCCAGATTTCTCAATTTTCTACACTCCGACCCCGTGGCCGAGGAGGCGGCTACCCAAAGGGCTCAAGCCTTCGGGAGCACCCGGTTTGCGCCGGTCCAATGTCTCTTTGCGACAACTTCCCGCGCATTGCGGTGGTAAGTTGCGAGAGTTCGCCCCGATTAAGCTCTGGAGGCTGCAATGCGTTTGTTCCTGGTCCCGCTGGCCGCTGGTGCCCTACTCCTTTCCGGGTGCGCGATGAGCACCGTCATCAACATCGACTCTGCAGGTCTTGTCGACGTGGAGATGGCCTTTGATGTGCCCAAGTCGCTGGCCGCGCGGCCGCCAGTAGGAGCAACCACACTGGCCGAGTGGGACGCTTGGGTCATGTCCGACGAGGGCGGCGGACTAGAGACTAATGGCGGAATCCTCGGTGGCGGCGACTGCACGACGAGTGAAGATGTAGACGACTTCTTCGTCTCGTGCTCACGTTCCGGAGAAGTCAGCACACTGTCGAGCAGCACCGTCAAGTTCAGCCGTACGGATTCGACCGTGGTGGTGACCGTGGAGGCCACCGACGTCTCGGAAGGAGCGGGGCTGCCTGCTCAGGTTGCCTCCGCCCGCGCTTCGATCACGCTGCCAGGCACCCTAGACAGCGTGACGGGCGGTGCGGTCCAAGCGGACGGAGACACCGTGACCATGGACACCGCGGATGCAACCGGTGACACCATGACGGGAACTTTCACCCTGCCGAGTGACCCGGGAAGTGCATTCCCGGTGACTATGACCATGGGAACACCGCAGCCTCAGACGGATAGCCGGGCGTGGGCCGTCAACGTCACGGCAAACACCGAGGGGGTCGACGGCGCGGCAACGATCTACGCATGTGCGACCGAAAACGAAGTTGACCCTGCAGCGCAGTGCACCGTGCTCAGTTCGGGTCGCGCGGACCAACCCATTGCAGTCAAGCTGAACCCGGGGCGCCACTACTTGGCGAGCCAAGTAGTCCCTGATGACTGGTGGTCATACGACGTCTCGACCGGTGCAGCGACGATGCAGGTCCAGTCACTGCGCGCACGCATCCAACCCCGGATCGTCGGTGAGCCACGGCCCGGCAAGGTCCTGCGCGTGGCACTCGGCCGTTGGTCCCCGGAACCTACGGCCACGCATTACCGGTGGGTTCGCCCCATGACGACAAACGACGGGCCTGAGACTCTTGTCCGCTTGCGCGGCGGTTTCGCCCAGGGCTACCGGGTCACGCAAGAGGATGTCGGCCGTGCGCTCCAGGTGCGGGTCACGATGCGTGCTCCTGGTCTTCCTGCACGGAGCGTGTGGCTCACAGCGCCGATCATCCAGAGTCGTTGACAGCAGGCGCGGCGATTACACGCTTAAGCGCGCGGTCCTAACACCCACCGCAGCGAGGACAGTCATGTCTGCCGTCTGCATTTCTCCGAGCAGTACTTCACGTTCTCCCAGTCCCTCGCCCACTTCTTGCGCCACTCAAATGGCCGAACACAGCGTTCGCAGACCTTGGGCGGAAACCCGTTTTTTGTCCTAGCCAGCGAAGTCACCGCATCAGGCTACCTGCCCGAGGAGAAGTCCTCATTTGTCGAGCCGAGCTAAGCAGAAACCTCGCAGGACGCCACGTCATTCCGACGGTGATGTCAATGCGGCGCCACTGTGGGACGTTAGGGGGATATGAAGGTCACGGAGGAGCACGGCGCCGAGGGCCCCGCCCATCCGGGCGCGGAGTCCTTCGAGGCCTTCTTCCTGCGCACCCGTGACCGGGTCCTGCGGTCGGCCCTGGCGACGTCGGGCGGTGAGTACGACATCGAGGACGCGGTTGCCGAGGCCTACGCCCGGGCCCTGGCGCGCTGGAGCGAAGTCAGCGTGCACCCGGCCCCGGAGGCCTGGGTCATGCGCACCGCTGTGAACCTCCTCCGCGACCGGCACCGCCGCGGTGAGCGCGCCGTTCGGGTTTTCCCCCGCCTGGTGACCGGCGACGCGCTCCCGGTCCAGGGCGAGACGGTCGACCCCGCGGTCATGGCGGCAATTCGCAAACTTCCCACGCGTCAGCGTGAGGTTCTCGCCATGCGAGTCCTCATGGATCTCTCCGCGGAGACAACCGCCTCGGCGCTCGGCATATCAACGCAGAGCGTCGGCACCCACTTGCACCGTGCACTTGTCGCGCTGCGGCGCACCTTCGACTCAGCGGGCAGTTCACCCGTTACGCACAACGATCAGGAATGAGGCCCAGCACATGAGTGATAAGGCATTCAACGATTCGGCTGATCTCGAGACAGCCGCGGCCGTCAAGGCGGCCTTTGCAGATGTTCACATGACTCGCGATCTGCCCGTCGCCGCGGGTGACGCGGCAGCAACGCAACCGGTCGCCATTCATCGGCGCCGTCGGTGGATTGCGGCGGCGAGCGCTGCGGCCGCCAGTGTCGCCGCGATCGGATTGGCAGTAGGCCCCTCGCTGGTCGGGGGCTCGGCGGCTGCCTGGGCAGCCGTTCCCGCTGCACCGACGGCGGGTGACACCGCGAGTGCGATTGCGGAGTGCTCCGTGCCGTACCGCGGGGGCGACTCCCAGAGCCGCGCAGGGGCGCCGGCAGTCTCCGAGCCCGTTGCGCTCCAGGAGTCGACGCTGACTGTGCTTGACGTTCGCGGAGATGGTGCCGTCGCGATCTTCAGCGAGGGCGCTGGCTCGTACGTGTGCACATTGGCACGAGTGAATGGCGAGTGGACCTTCGCCGGGGCGTCGGGCTCCGATGAGACCAGCCCCGCAGCGGCAGGTGTGACTGCGGCGATGTCGACGCAGTTGCCCGATGGGACGGAGTTCTCCTCCTTGCACGGGTACGTCGACAGCGCAGCGGTCAAGGTGGTGGTGACTCTTGCCAGCGGGCTTGAAGCCGAGGCATCCATCGGCTCTGCTGCCGCTGGCACGCCCTTCGCCGTGTGGTTCCCGGTTGCGGTCGGCGACCTCGAGGGAGCAACCATTTCGGCAGTCGACGGCAATGGTCAGGTCACCAATCTCCAGAGCCCTGCCGTCAGGTAGGCGAACGGGCCGCGGAGTGCAGGCGGAAGCCCGCTGAGAAGCTGCCTGCAACGAGGGGGAGTGCCATACGGCACTCCCCCTCCACCGTTGTTGGCCGCCTCACCCGACCGAGGTCCAGAGCACTCAGGCACTCCGAAGGCCAGTCGCCGCAATGGCGCTCGAACTCGATCGTTGTGGTCAGGCTCAAGTTCACGAAGCACCCTGTACACGTACGAGTTCGTGGACACCTGCGCGGTCAATGACCATCAGATGGACCCGCCACAAACACGAAAGCCCCTCATGTCGGGGGGTTTCCGCTCAGCGCGCCCGAATGGACTCGAACCCCTAACCTTCTGATCCGTGGTCAGTGTCCTTTATCTGATGCATGCCCGATCCAAGAGTTCCCCGAAGAAACTTCACTGAATCGTCTCGGTGTCGATTCACTACTCGAACGCGATCCTGATCCAGAAGACACATCGGGGCCGAGAATTGCTGTAAAGAATGATTCACCAGAGTTTGTCTTGCTGACTGTTGATTCAATGGGTGACAATGATCCAGCACTAAGGACCCATCCGAACTTGCCCGTC
>JBIHZU010000053.1:0-8702 GCA_044240285.1 Candidatus Nanopelagicales bacterium
GGAATCGCCTGTGGCGCTTTGACGATTGCTATGTTGTCTGAGCTCTTCAGCACTGTAGCGGCACCTGCGTACGTCACTGGCCTATTCACAGGCCTGCTCCTTATCGTTGTGACCACCGCCGCGTCGCCCTACGTGGTCCGAAAGTGGCGAGAGCGAAGAATCGATCGGTCATTGAAGCTCGAAAGCAAGGCATTAGTATCCAGCGACTCGTCCAGCAAGAGCTAGCGAAAGGTCTCGAGGATGATTTCAAAGAAGATTCTCATTAAGAATGGCTATGTCATCACGATGGATAGCCAGCGCACCACCCTGTCAAAGGGTGAAGTGCTCATTGGTGACGACAAGATTCTGGCTGTTGGCCACAACTTGCCCTCAAGCGATGCAGAAGTCATCGATGCAGAGGGCGGCATCATCATGCCGGGCTTCGTCGATAATCATCGGCATATGTGGCAGACCAACCTTCGCGCGATGCTCACTGACTGGACGCTGCACGAATACATGCGTGGCATTCGATTCAGCATCTCCCCGGTGCTGCGCGCAGAAGATATCGGTGCGGGCAACTACATCGGAGCGCTTGAGGCGCTCAATGCCGGTGTAACAACAGTCTTTGACTACTCGCACAGCAATAACTCACCAGATCACGCGACCGCTGGGGTGGAGGCTCTGATCAAGAGTGGGATGCGTGCGGTCTACGGCTACGGGCTGGTCCCAGCACCTGTGGATCATCCGGCATTTCAGTCGGTAGAAGATCGCATCAAGGATGCAGAGCGAATCCACGACGAGTACCTGTCGTCCACCACTGCTCTGGTCACTATGGGCATGGCGCTCACCGAGACGGGACTGCTGCCGTGGAGTTCTTCCGTCAAGGAGATCATGGCGGCTCGCAATATGAATGTGCCGATGTCTATTCACAACAACAATTACTTCGGAGTAACCGTTTCCCAAGGCGTGGTGCCAATGTACAAGGCCGGGCTTCTTGGTCCAGACCAGATTCACGTGCACTGCAACACCAGCACGCCAGATGAGTTCCGGATGCTCGCGGATAACGGTTGCACCATCGTGTCAACGCCAGACACCGAAATCCAGATGGGGATGGGCCATCCGGTGTTCAACGAAGCCAAGGAATACGGCATTCGTTCCACCGTGGGCTGCGACATCATCACGCTCAACGGCGGAGACATCGTGGGCCAGTTGCGTCTGGGCCTGCAGGATTCCCGTGTGCGCGTGAATGACACGTTCAACGAGCGCAAAGAAATGCCTCTGCGACTGACCACGAGTTCCATGGACTCCCTGGCGTGGGGCACCATCAATGGTGCAGAGGCGCTTGGGCTTGGGTCGGTGACAGGCAGCCTTGAGGAAGGCAAGCAGGCTGACATCATCATCATCAAGGGTGACAGCCCGAATCTCTGGCCGATCAACGAAGAGCCCGGCACGGTCGTCTTCCATTCCCACCCTGGGGATATCGACACGGTGTTTGTCGCTGGCAAGGCTGTAAAGCGCAACGGTCGACTCGTGGGCGTCGACTATGCAGCCGCACGCCGCATGGCAGAGGATTCACGCGACTGGATCTTGGCAGAAGTCAATCGAGTGTATGGAGTCGTTCTGCCTCCGGAAGAGAGTATGTCCCTTATCTCTGTTGAAGAGACCGCTGTTAAGAATATGGAGCTCTGATCATCATGGCGCGACTAGAAAACCGAATTGCTCTCATTACTGGCGCAACGAGTGGAATCGGCGAGTCGATCGCCCTTGCCTTCGCCAAGGAGGGTGCCACGGTCATCATCTGCGGACGTCGTGAAGACAAGGGCAACGCGATCGCGAGCGCCATCGCAGCCGACGGTGGCAATGCCACCTTCCGCAAGTGTGATGTTTCCGATGAGGCTGCAGTAGCAGCTTTGATGAGTGAAATCGACGCCACGCATGGCCGTCTAGACATCGTTGTGAACAATGCCGGCACTGCTCCGGCGGGCAACCTCGAACAGATGACCATGGACACGTGGACCGCTGTCATCGCGAGCAACGTCACGAGCATCTTCCTTGTGACCAAGCACGCCATCCCGCTGCTTCGTAAGTCGAAGACGGCCAACATCATCAACCTCGGCTCTACGTTTGGCGTGGTGGGTGCTGGTGGTTCCGTTGCTTATGCCATGACAAAGGCTGCGGCGATCAGCATGACCAAGTCCTTGGCAATCGAGCTAGCCGTGGATGGGATTCGAGTCAATGCGTTGTGCCCAGGTGCGACTGCGACTCCGTTCCTCTTCGATTGGGCAGAAGAGACCGGCAATGCCGCGGGCACCATGGAGTGGTTGGTCAATCATCACCCAATCGGTCGTATCAGCCAGCCAGAAGAGCAGGCAACCGCGGCCGTATTCCTTGCCAGTGATGATGCATCTTTCGTCACCGGACATGCGCTGCTTGTCGACGGCGGATATACGGCTCAGTAGTTTCCCACTGACTCAAGGCGCTTCACGGTATGAGCGGGCACCTTTTCGCTCCCTAGGAAATCTGAGGTAAAGCAATGGTTCGGGCTGCGATCGTGGGTCTTGGTTGGTGGGGGCTCCAGATTACGGAGTCTCTGCGCGGCAGTTCACTTGTCGACATCGTCATCGGGGTGGATCCTGATGCAGAAAGTCGCGCGAGAGCTCAGTCCGTTGGTCTACAAACCTGTGAGACCCTAGACCAAGTCTTGCGCCGTGAGGACATTGACGCGGTCATCATCTGTTCGCCACATCGCTTCCATCGGGATCAGATGTTGGCGTGTGCAGCGGCAGGGAAGCACATTTTCTGTGAAAAGCCGTTCAGTACGACATCGGCGGAAGCCGAAGAGGTCCTTGCGGCGGTCGAAAGAGCAGGAGTTGCCCTTGGCATCGGTCATGAGCGCCGATTTGAGTCCGCAATCGTCGAACTCCAGCGGCAAGCTTCGTCCGGAGAATTGGGACAACTGCTTGTTTTTGAGGGCAATTTCAGTCAAGACAAATTCCTGAATTTGGACCCGAGCAACTGGCGTTTATCCCCAGTGGAGGCTCCGGTCGGGCCGCTGTCGGCCACGGGGATTCACCTTGTGGACCTCGCGATCAGCCTTTTTGGAAAGCCCGTGAGCGTTTTGGCCAGGCTCTCCACGCAGGCGACGACATTTGCGAATGGCGACACTCTTGCGATTTCGCTGAGTTTTGGGGGCGGCCAGACAGCGTTGATTACGGCGATTCTCACCACGCCATTTGTAGGGCGGGTGGCCCTATATGGTTCAACGGGCTGGGTCGAGATCCGTGATCGTAGCCACCCGGAGAAGTCGAGCGGCTGGGACGTGATTTCGGTCAAGCGCGGTGAAGAACCGGAGACTCACTTTGTGGCTCCGGAACCCACGGTGCGCTGGAATATTGAGCGATTCGCGGAATCTATTGAGGGAATTCGCGAATATCCCGTGCCGCATGAGCAAATTCGGGCCAATGTTCGAGCATTCGAGGCCATTAGCCGATCGGCCGTATCCGGTCAGATCGTGGAAATCAGCACCGAGAGATGATGAGAAGTCCTACACTTCCAAAAATCGTAGGCCAGCCTGTATTCAAAGTTCTCACGGACGCTAATGCAGATCGGGGTTCGGCGGCATGACTGATTCTGCAGGCCAGAGTGGCTACGGTCTCGCTGACCGCGAAGGTGCACCGCCGGCTTGGCTACACGAAGTCGTTGCAGCAACTCCGATCGATAGCATGGTCGACTTGATTGTCGAATTATGTTCGGCGCAAGCCTTTGCTGGCTACTCGGATGACTTGGAATTTTGCCTCAAATTGCGGGCTAGCGTGCGTGAAAATCTTGAGGCACTAAAGAATGAATTGTGCGGGGTCACCTCCCTTGAGGGCCTGACGCTCACTGAGCCACTCAAGTTCGCAAGCGCCCAAGCCCACCTTGGGATTCCCCAGACGTCCATGCAGAAGTCCTATCGAGTGAGTTTCTTGACGCAGTGGACCGAATGGACAGGTGTTTTACGTGACTACATCAGTGCGAATGGCATTCCGCAGGAAGAGGCGACTGATGCGCTTCTCTGGCTAACACGAGTTCTATTTCGATATCAGGACGTTGTCGCATCACTAGTTGCCGAGGCATACTCACGTGAGGGTGAGGCCCTCAGCCGATCGCGCCAGCACGTACAACAGCGAATCGTGAGAGAGATTTTAAAGTCTGATGAGAATGAGCTCACTCCAAGTGAGGTCGACACAATTGGCTACTTGCTTGATCAATCGCATGTAGCCGTACTCTTGCCCAATCTTGCCTGGGGTGCGGCGAACCAGATCCTTCTTGGCCTGCGCGCAGTGGCACTCCCGAATCACAGTCTCGTCTATCCCATGACTTTGCAAAGCACGGTTATCTGGTTTGGCAAACGTGGTGGATGGAAGCCTGAGTCGCTTCGGTCGATTCAGAATGAGTTGCAGCGGTTGGGAATGCCGGCATCGGTGAGCGGCTCAAATGATGGATTTAAGGGATTTAAACAGTGCTATGACGAAGTGCGCCAGGTAGAGCGCGTACGTGTCGGGCTGAATGCCGTCACGGAGACAAAGGTTCTGTGCTACGAGGATGTTGCTCTGGAGATTTTGCTGCTTCGGGATCAGCAACGTGCAATCAGGTTCGTTCAATCTGAACTTGGTCCGCTCAGCAACGACACCGTAGAGGCGGAGCGGTTGCGCGAAACCCTCGAGGCGTCATTCAAATGTGGAAGTCACGTCGCTACGGCTGATTATCTGCAGTTGCATGAGCACACGGTTCGCAATCGTCTCCATAAGGCGGAGGAGTTACTTGGCCGGTCTCTCTTGGATCGACGAATCGAGATTCAGGTAGCACTACGGATCCGAAAATTAGTTGTTAAGCGGAAATAAGCAGCGAGTGCTAGTGGTCGGGAGTTAATCCGCGAATAACTTCGAACACCGCGGCAGTGTCCTGATCCCCACGACCTTCTTGCGCAGCAATCTGATAGAGATCGCGCGTCACATCGAATAGGGGTGTCGCAGATTTGGTAGCGCTTGAGAAATCGCCAATGAGTCCAAGATCCTTCATGAAATTCGTAATTGTCATGGTCGGCTGATCGAAATTCTCAGCTGCCATTAGGGGACCGCGCACTTCAAGCATTCGTGACGTACCCGCGCCATCAGTGATTGCGCGCAGGGTCAAGTCGAGGTCTAGCCCAGCACTACGAGCCAGCAGTAGAGCTTCAGCAGCGGCTGCATTGTGGATGGCGACTAGATGGTTTGCAACGAACTTCAACCGCATCCCGTTTCCAAATGATCCGACGTCATACACGGCTCGGGAGAAAAGCGAAAGTGTGTCAACGGTTACGGCTTTGTCGTCTGCATCGCCGCTCAGGTAAATCACCAGATCGCCCGTGGTGGCTTGTTGCCCAGTGCCGCTTACGGGCGCATCGACCATCCCTCTGTTGACCGAAGCGAGCTGATCTCGTGCCTTCGCCTTATCGGAGATAGCCAGAGTGCTGGTCTCCAGGAGTCGAAAGTCAGGATGCAATTCATCTCCACGAGTAACAAGTTCGGAGACTGTATGCGCAAGCGCCATGGGATGCGGCAGAGAGGAAATGACGTTGCTGCACTCCGCGGCTACGTCTGCCGCATTAGCGGCCACGCGGCCGCCACGCGCCTGATGAGCAGCTCGCTTGTCAGGGTCTACATCAAAACCAAGCACATCAATTCCCTGACGCAGAATGCAACCGGAGATGGCGGAGCCCATGATGCCCAGGCCAATGAGCCCCACGGGAAGAGTGGTCATACCTGAAGCGCGTTTCTCAAGGTTGCAGCGAACAGTGGTGCGGCTTCGAGCGAGACTCCGTGCTTGCCTGCTAACCAGACAACCTCCGTATCGGCGAGGCCTGCTTCGAACTCTGGTACGGCCGCGAGGAACGGCGGTAGATCGTTGGTTCCGCAGATGACCAGCGTTGGAGCTGTGATCGAGGCAAGGAGCGCGTGAGTGTCGGCGTTCTCTAGTACTTCGCAGGCTTGGGCGTACCCCTCGGGATGCATCGCCCGGACCTTGTCAGCCACGTAGGCAACTACTGGCAACTGTGCTTCGCGTGCCTCGGCTGTGAACCACGTGTCCAAGGTGGGAGCCACGATGGATTCCATACCGATGGATCGGGCGGTAGCCGCACGGTCCCGCCATTGTTGGCGCACGACCTCGGGATACGTGGCGACGGTATCGACTAGAATTAAACGATCCACGCGGTCTGGAGTTGTAGCGGCTATGTGCTGTGCGACTAGGCCGCCCAGAGAAGTTCCCACCAGAATCATGTGCGAGAGACCACGTTGGGTGACTTCATTCATCACGTATGCAGCGAAATCTGCAACAGTGGGCACAGGCCCAACAAGAGGCGCCTTGCCGTGGCCCGGCAGATCGATGGCTACGGACTCAAATTCGGGAAGAGCTTCGATCACCGAATCCCAGCAAGAAGCATCTACGCCCAGCCCATGTAGGAAGACAATGGGAATTCCATCAGAGTTAGCAGGCGATTCCATTCGCGTCACGCCGTAAGTCTGCCGCGTTGCATTGTGGAGCCTACTCGCCGAGGGCAGAGTTGATGGTGGGTAGAACCTTTTCGGCCATGAGCTCCATCGAGCGCCTGGCGAGAGTGGGATCAACCCAGTCGAGACCGGCGTAGACGATCTCGCCGAAAGCACCGGTTGATTCGCGGAAGGCGAGGATCTGCTCAGCCACCGAATCTGGTGTGCCAGTGATAACGAGCTTATCGATCACTGTCTCGAGCGTGATCTCGTCGTCTGGCTGATCGCGGTAGGACTTGAAAAGTTCTAGCCGCCCGATCTTCTTCATCTTCTTGTACATCTGTGAGTAGTAGAACCGGTAGGGGCTGTTGGCATCGGTTTTGGCGTAAGACTCCGCTGTCTTTTCGTCATCTGCCACGAAGATTGTGCGCGCGACTCTCCAGTCACTGGGATTAGCCGTGACGCCCACAGACTCCTTACCCTCCACGTAGTTCGGCCAGTGGGTGGCCACCCACTGCGGCAGGAGGAAGTTTGCCGAGAGCGGGTGGAAGTCGGCTGCACCCATCGCAATGACGCCCTTCGAGAAGGGCGCAACCACTGTGCCGACAATTTCTGGACGCGGTTGCTGGAGGGGCTTTGGCATCACGCCCACTCCGAGGTCGAGATCAATCGTTGTCGCTGTGGTGACCTTAAACCGGTTGTCAGGGAGGTCAATGTTGTAGGGCGGCTCGGACTCCCAGATTTTGGTAATCACGGCGATCGATTCGGCGAAGATTTTGTTGCGATCTTCGCCGAGGATTCCGAGCACCTCTGCGTCAGAAGGGAGGGCGCCGGGGCTGATTCCTAGGATGAATCTGCCGCCGCTGAGTTGGTCGAACATCGCAGACTGAGCGGCGACAAGCACCGGGTGCATGTGCGAGAGATTTGTGGTTCCGGTGCCGAGCCGAATCTGAGTTGTTTCGGGAATCAAAGTTGCGAGGAACAGCAAGCTGTTAGTGATGTTCTCGTGGCGATCAGTGAGGTGCTCACCGATGAAGGCGTCATGGAACCCCAAACGATCAGCCAGAATGACCGCGTCGCGATCCTCTCGAAGGGTGTCTGCCCATTCGCGCCCGAGCGGATGGAGTGGCATTGAGAAATAGCCAAGTCGCATTAAACTCTCGCCTTCTATCGTCAGTGATAGACTAAATCTAATCGCCTTTCGGGGTGTTTCGCCACTGGCGATCGGCGTGATTCATAGGGACAGCGCCTAACGGCTATCGTGAATGAGAGTGATCTGCAGAACGCCCCAAGTGGGGGTTCACGGCATCTGGCACTTGGCCATTCCGGGTCTCACGGGCAATGACAGTGTCTCGCGGTGCTCGACGGGTTGTAATTCGGCTTCAGAGTGAGTCTGTAAGGGGCTGTCGCACTTCGCGACTGTCCCCCGGTGGGAGAGGGTGCGTACCAAGATGACTATGGATAGCGCACAGGAAACCCCGGCTTTGGACTCCGCTACGTTCCGCCACGTAGTCGGCCACCTTGCCAGTGGTGTGACAGTCATCACGACTGGTGAACAAGACGAAAAGCATGGAATGACTGCGAGCTCGGTCACGTCGCTGTCCGCAGATCCGCCCATGATGCTTGCGTGTTTGAATCGTAACTCTCCGACGGCGCAAGAGGTCTCTAAGGCGAAGCGCTTCGCAATCAATGTGCTAGGCCAAGGACATGAACACCTCGCGACGCAATTTGCTGTGCCGAGTGAGGACAAGTTTAAGGGCGTTGCTGTAAACAGGGGAGTCCTAGGTCTGCCCTTGCTCGCTGATGCGTTGGCGCATCTTGAGTGTGAGGTGGTCGAGGAAGTCTCTGGCGGCACCCATTCAATCTTCCTTGGTCGAGTGGTGCGCGCGACCGCCAACGATGGCGCCCCGTTGACGTATTTCCGTGGCGGGTTTGGTCGATTCGAATTCGCTCGCGATGACTCTGTGTATCAACGTGCCCGTCAACTGGTGCTCGAGCGCTATTTCCTGGCTGGTCACGTCGTCTCACTCGAAGATTTGGCCCACGAACTTGAGGTTGACTCGTCATCGGCCTTTTACGCGCTAACTCGACTGACTTCGGATGGACTCGTTCAGCGCGATCCAGACCGAGGCTACGTTGTTGTTCCCTTCGACGTGCGCACCTCTGACCAAGCTTTCGACGCCCGGTGTGTCATCGAGTTGGGTGTCATAGATA
>JBIHZU010000054.1:0-8670 GCA_044240285.1 Candidatus Nanopelagicales bacterium
TAAGGCGGAGAGCGCGCGCGACACGATCAAAGAAATCAACCCACTGATCGAGGTCGTGCTGCACGAGGTGCGACTTGACTCCAGCAACGTCATGGAGTTGTTTGCGGCTTACGACCTCATCGTCGATGGCACTGACAATTTCGCGACACGTTACCTAGTCAACGATGCCTGCGTTCTGCTCAACAAGCCGTACGTCTGGGGATCGATCTACCGCTTCGACGGGCAAGCGAGCGTGTTCTGGTCGGAGTACGGCCCCTGCTACCGATGCCTCTACCCCGAGCCCCCGCCCCCCGGCATGGTTCCCTCGTGCGCCGAGGGTGGTGTCCTCGGTGTGCTGTGTGCGTCCATTGGATCGATCCAAGTTACTGAAGCGATCAAGCTGCTCACCGGCATTGGTGATCCGCTTGTGGGTCGTTTGATGGTTTACGACGCGTTAGAAATGACCTACCGTCAAGTGAAGATTCGCAAGGATCCTAACTGCGCAATCTGTGGCCCGAATGCGACTGTGACCGAACTGATCGACTATGACGCGTTTTGCGGCACCATCTCAGAAGCAGCTGCAGATGCGGCCATGGGCTCGACTATTTCGGTCTTCGATCTTAAGAAGATGATGGATGAACGTGAGCGCGGCGAGCGTGATTTCTTGCTTATTGACGTGCGCGAGCCACACGAACACGAGATCGTCTCGATCGATGGGGCGGTGCTAATCCCCAAGGGTGAGTTCCTCGACGGTTCCGCATTGGCTCAGTTGCCGCAGGATAAGCCGATTGTGTTGTTCTGCAAGGTCGGCGGCCGTTCAGCCGAGGCACTCGCAGTTGTGAAGGGCGCTGGATTCAACGACGCCATCCACGTCGGTGGCGGCATCCTCGCGTGGGTCGACAAGATCGAGACCGACAAGCCTTGGTACTAGGTTGCGAGGCAGGCACAGGCTTAAAGCGCGCCTTGCTTCGTGAGCCAGTTGAAGGAGATGTAGCCAGGCAACGTCGGGATCCAGAAGGTGATTAGGCGGAAGAGAAGCACGGCCGAGACAGCGATGCCGCTATCAAGCCCAGCGATAGTGAGACCACCTGCGAGTGCTGCCTCAACCGCGCCAAGACCACCCGGAGTCGGCGCGGCCTGTCCCAGCGTTGCGCCTGCGAGATAGACCACGGCGATAGCCGCGAAATTGAGTTCTCCACCGAACGCCTGCACGCATGACCACAGCACGACGATGTATGCCAGGTTGAGGAGCAAGATGCCGCCGATACCTTCGACGAGCTTCCACGGCCGCTGGGCAACTGTGATCAGGCGAGGTATGACTTCGCGCAGGATCGGCCCAAGGCGGCCGAAGGCGAATCTACGTATGCGAGGGACGGCAAACGCGGCGAGAATCGCCAAGACCAAGGCGATGACGAGAATGACCGCCCACTGCGGTGGGTCGAAGTGGAAGTTCTTCTGTGTGCCCGCAGCGATGCCAAAGCCAATGAGCAGCAGGATGTGTGCGACGAAGGCAGCGACTTGGGAAACGCCAACGCTCGCTGCAGCAAGAGCCGGATGAAGTCCAGCCTTTTGCAAGAACCGTACGTTGATCGCGATAACTCCGAGAGTGGGCGGTGACACCAGTGTCGCAAAGTCGCCTGCAAGTTGGGCTAACACGGTTCGTGGCAAAGACAATCTCTCAGGTACGAAGCCAGAGAGCGACCAAGCCGCTCCAAAGTACGTCGCAATCGATGCGAGAAAGCCGATTGCAATCCACCACCAGGTGGCGCGGGTGAAGAGATCGATGAGATCGACAGACGCAAGTTGATAGAGCAGAACGTATGCCGCCACTGTTCCGACGACGAGCATGATCAGGGTGCGTGGACGAATACGGCGCAAGTTAATCTGCTCGACAGCCGCATCAGGCCGAATTTCCACTAGCGAATCTCGCAGTTGAATCATGAGGTCTTTGCGCTTGCGCGACTTCATCTCCTTGCGAGTCGCGGGAGACAGTGCGACCGGCTGAAGCACCGGTAGCGCGCGAGCAAGAGTGGAAACCCCGAGAACACGTCGTCCGGTGCGGACGGCTGTGTCTGCATCGGTCAGAAGTGCGAGAGTGCATAATAACTCGGCGACGTCGATTCGCATCGACACGTCGCTCGCAGCAACAGAGCCCGTCGGTGCACCGAGGAGCCACACCCTGCCGTCGCTACCTAGGAAGAGGTGGTCAGAAGTCAACGTGCGATGAGCGATCTGATTTTCGTGAAGCGTTCGCATGGCTCGCCAAGCGGCCTCGAGTTCGACATCGGTGAGTGAACCCGCGGGAAGATCGGAGAATCGCGTGCCCGCGATGGATTCGTAAGCGAGTAGAGATGAGTCGGGACCGATCTCGCTGGCAAGCACGAGGCGCGGAACCGGTGCCAGCGCACTCGCACTTGCGTATGACATCAGCGCCGCGTGATCGACAGCTCTACGCATGTTGAATGCACCGCGACCAGGTTCATCGCGCAGGCGCAACGCACTCCACGCGGCCGCGACTAGCCCAGCACCTTCGAGATCGCGATCTAGAACCGTGACAGATAGTTCGGCTCCAGAAAGTGTTATCGCTCGGTAGCGCCGACCGACCGTGAGAGTTTGGGATGCCTCAAGTCGCTCGAGCGCGAAACCACCCCGCGCGAGCGCCTCTGCAACCTGGACACCCGAAGGACGTGTCGTCGGAGTGCCAAGGGCATAACGCACGAGCAGACCAAGGGCCCAGCCGATGAAAAACGAGAGCAGCAGTCCGGCGATGGTGATGCCACCGCTGATGATGAGTACTACAAACAACGACACGATGACGACGCCAGAGATGACGTTCCAGGGTCGACGGCTCGAGAGTCGGGCAACGGTGACGAAGGTCGTAAGGCCGCCGAGGATAGGTGCGGTCGCCGCTGAAGCCGCGAGCGTCGATCCGGCGAGCGCAAGAATGAGACGGTCAGGGCCGTAGTGCCGGATGAGGTAGGCGGTTCCGGTGAGCACGACGACCGTGATCAGCAGACCTAGAAGAGCGTCGAAGAGTTGGCGCAAGCGATGGCGGATGACCAAGGAGATCGCGACTGCGACAGGGAGCGCGATTGTGCCGATGCCGCCGATGACATTGAACAGCAGAACAAGTATTGAAGGCAGCAGCCCCGTGACCTCAGTGATGTCTTGAGCAATGCCGTTGCTGGTGCCAGAAGCGAAGTAGGCGATGAGCACTGTGAGGGCAGCAGCGAGGATCGCGACTGCGAATCTGACCAGGTCGAGGGGTCTACGTAGCCGCCGCGGAATCGTGCCATCTTCAACCACGACTATGGGTGCCGGAGCTTCCACACGCTTGGGGCGCGGGATGGCCACCGTGGGGCGGACCTCCGACTCGCGCTCGCTCACCCCCCGATGGTGTCAGACGCCGCGCTCAAAGGGCGGACGCCGCCCCCCGAACGTCAGTCAGCCATGGTGGGATGCGGGTATGGAGTTGTGGCTGGACCGAGGGCAGCAGGAGCCAACAGCGGCACCTGTCCTCGACGACGCCCAACAGCGGGTCGTCGATCACCGGCGTGGGCCGCTGTTGGTTCTGGCCGGTCCGGGCACTGGCAAGACCACCACGATCGTCGAGTCCATGGTCGCGCGCCTTTCCGACCCGACCGATCCCCTGCGGCCCGACGAAATCCTCGGTTTGACATTCGGGCGCAAGGCCGCAGCGGAGTTGCGCGAACGAGTCCTCACTCGAGTCGGTGGTGGTGCCGTCCCACTGATCGCGACCTTCCATGCATTCGCTTACGCGCAACTGCGTGCGATCTCCTCGCCCGAAGACTTCACTGACCCGCCGCGTCTGCTGTCTGGGGCCGAGGAAGACGTACGCATTCGCATCCTGCTTAAGGGAAGTGTTGAAGATGGCAAGATTAGGTGGCCAGATGATCTCAAGGACGCGCTACCTACATTGGGATTGGCGAGCGAGGTGCGTGCCGTACTCGCGCGTGCAGCAGAGTTAGGCATCGACCCAGCTGACCTCCACCGCCTAGGCATCGAATCTGGGCGACCTGCGTGGTCGGCAATCGGCGATCTTGCCGAACAAGTTTATGGCTCTACAGCGCTCGAAAATGTTCTCGACTACAGCGGATTGCTCAAGGACTTAGTGTATGAGTTGGAGGAGCAGCCGGGCATTGCCGGACGCTTCCGCGCCATCTTCGTCGACGAATACCAAGACACGGACCCCATGCAAGTGCGCATGCTGCGGGCTCTTGTCGGTGCTGACACGAGCATCGTGGCTGTCGGCGACCCAGATCAGTCGATTTATGCATTCCGTGGTGCCGATCGCGGTGGCATCCTGCGTTTTCCCACCGACTTCCGCACGTCCGAAGGAGCCAATGCGCCGATCGTGATTCTTGATCACACGCGGCGATTTGGTCCGCGCATTCGTGCAGCTGCAACATCGGTTCTCGCTCAAGACTCGCTCACCCCGTTGAGCAGCCAAGAGCAATCGCTGCATCGTAATCCCTCGACTGATGTGCGCGATGATGCTCATGATTGCGTCGAATTGGTCTCTTACGACAGTGAAGCTGCACTTGCGGGGCATGTAGCCCACGAGATCATCCGAGCGCACATTCATGACGGACTCGCGTGGAGTGATATCGCTGTCCTTGCACGCGCTGCACATCAGATCGCCCCGATTCAGCGTGCCCTGAATCTTGCAGGGGTGCCTGTTGCGATTGCCGCTGACGAGATTCCCTTGCGTAGTGAGCCTGCGGTTGCTGTCCTCGTTAAAGCACTGCAGGTGGTCAGCCCAGTTGGCAGCCCGCATGCAAGTGCTGTGCTGGAGTTGATTGTTGGGCCGATGGGCAACGTTGATCCGGCAGATCTTCGCCCCGTTGCGCGTGCCCTGCGGGCTCGCTTTCGTGCGGATAATCCCGGCCAAGCAGCGCCGTCTGCCGATCAGCTAGTTGCTGATGCGCTGCTCAATGTGTCGCTACTCGATGGCCTTGTTGGCGCCGACCGCGGCATTGCGGGCCTGCGTGCCCTGGGTGCGGTGCTTGCCGCTGCGCGCACCCAGGTGGCGAAGAAAGCTCCCGTTGACGACGTCCTCTGGACACTGTGGTCAGGCACTTCTTGGCCTGATCGCCTGCGCGAGCGTGCCCTGCGCGGCAGCACAAGTGCAGACCACGACATCGATAGCGTGATGGCGCTGTTCGACACCGCCGAGCGCAGCGTGGGCCAGCGATCTGGCCTATTCGACGTCGTCGACCTGCTGCGCGAACTTCTCGCCCAACAGATCCCGGCCGAAAATATTGGTGAACGTGGTGCCCCCACCGACTGCGTTCGGGTTCTCAGCGCGCACCGCGCCAAGGGACTCCAATGGAAATTCGTCATTGTTGTGGGCGCGCAGGAAGGCGAATGGCCGGATCTGCGTCCTCGCGGTTCTGTACTCCAAGCCGACCGTCTCACGATCGATGGGTTCGGGCCAGCACCGCATGTGGGTTCGATGCTCGCCGAAGAGCGCCGGCTCTTCTATGTGGCCTGCACTCGAGCTCGTCATCGACTCATGATTGCTGTTGTCGATTCAGCAAATGACGGCGATCCACCCGTGAGTCGATTTGTCTCCGACATCGGGTTGCCCATTGAGCACGTGGCTGGCCGGCGTGTGCGTTCACTGTCGTTGCCCGGGCTCATCTCCGAGTTACGTACCGTCGCGACTGATTCGGCCGCATCGCCATCATTGCGTGATGCTGCCGCAGCTCGACTTGCCTTACTCGCAAATGCACGCACGGCTGAAGGGCGTGCACTCGCACCACAAGCACACCCCGACAACTGGTGGGGCGTCCGCGAGTTCACCGTAGGTGACACTCCGGTGCGACCGGCTGATCGGCCAATCGCCCTCTCCGCATCCGGTCTCGAGTCGATCGGCACTTGTGCATTGCGCTGGTACCTCGATCGCGAGGCACGCGTGGAGACCCGTAGGTCGGCCGCTACCGCATTCGGCAGCGTGGTGCACGCGATCGCCGACCATGTCGCCGAGGGGCACGTGTCCGCTGAGATTGGTGAGATGGCGGCTTTGCTTGACGATGTATGGAGTGAACTGTCCTTTGAGGCGCAGTGGCAGTCCGACTCGGAGCGAGCGGCTGCTCGTGTTGCCCTTGAACGATTCCTCGCCTATCACCTAGCAAACACGCGCGAACTTCTTGGCACGGAAGTCGGTTTCAATCAGGTGATTGAAGTGGCTGACGGTGTGGAAGTACAACTCCGTGGGTCGCTCGACCGGGTAGAACGTGATGCTGATGGCCGCATCTATCCGATCGACCTGAAGACTGAGCGTTCAAAGAAGACAGCGGCAGAACTCGAATCCCATACACAATTGCGGCTCTACCAATATGTCACCGAAAAGGGAGCACTCACTGACTTCGGTGACGAGCCCGGTGGCGCTGCTTTAGTGCAGTTGCGCATGCCCGCGACTGGTGGCATCGATGGTCCGCTTGTCCAAACCCAAGACGCACTGCAGCCCTCTGAAGGCCCCATTCGCGACATTGAGGTTCAACTCATTGATGCTGCGCATGCCATTCGGCACGAAGACTTCATGCCGATGCCGGGCAAACACTGCCGTTACTGCCGATTCGAGCGAGTCTGCCCAAGCAAGACCGAGCAGGTGATTCCGTGATAACCCGCGAGCAGGTCGAGCAAGTTCTGGGGCACACGCTGTCTGACGAGCAGTGGCTCTCGACTAGTGCACCGTTGGATTCTGGAGTCATCGTGGCCGGCGCCGGCTCCGGCAAGACTTCGGTCATGGCCGCTCGTGTGATCTGGGCTGTCGGTTCTGGGCACGTCACCGCCGAACAGGTTCTCGGGCTGACGTTCACCCGCAAGGCGGCCGCAGAGTTGCTCAAGCGCATTCGCGACGGTCTCGCGCGCGCGACAGAGCTTGGTTGTATAACGGTCGATCCGGAAAACCCATCTGGGGATCCCCTTATTGCGACCTATCACTCTTTCGCTGCGGGGGTCATTTCCGAAAATGGAATAAGACTAGGAATTGAGCCAACTGCGGATGTGCTCTCACCCGGCGCTCGTGCGGAACTTGCTGCTCGCGTCGTACGCACTGCTGATCGATCCCTCGGTGGATTTGATCGAACCATGTCGGTCTGGGTCCGTGACGTGCTCGCATTAGACGACGCACTTGCAGACACTGGCGTGGACCCGCTAGAGCTCATCGCGTGGGACACAGAGCTCATCGAGCAACTGGTCGCGTTCGACGCAGAAAAGCCGCTGCAGGAAGCCGGCAAAGACATGCTCGCCACCTCACGACAGCGTCGCGAATTGGCCGGATTAGTCCAACGATTCCGCGAAGTGAAGCATGATCTAAGCCGCATTGACTTTGCTGATCAGACGCGACTTGCTCTCAAATTGGCCAATGCCTTCGAAGATGTCCGCACCCTGAGCCGTGAGCGCCATCGCTTGGTGCTACTCGACGAATACCAGGACACATCATTAGCCCAGCGCATGCTGCTGCAATCTCTCTTCGCGCACGCTCATCCGGTAACCGCCGTTGGAGATCAGTGCCAGGCGATCTATGGGTTCAGAGGTGCCACCGTCGACAACATCGACAACTTCCTCGAGCACTTCCCCTCGGGCGCTGTAGCCGATAGGGCCGAGCCCTTTTCGCTGAGCGCTAATCGCCGCTCGGGTCCGCAGATTCTCGAACTCGCCAACCTGCTTTCTGTGCCACTGCGTGAGGCACACACATCGGTCAGGCCGCTCGCGCCCGCGGCGGGGCCGGAGAAGGGTGAGGGGCAATTGACCTGCGCTCTCTTTGAGACGATCGAGGATGAGACGCGGTGGGTTGTCGAGCAAGTTGCTCACCTGGGCAAAGAGGCGGGCAGGTGGTCTGACATCGCCGTGCTCGTTCGTGCTCGCGAGTATTCTGTCGAGATCAATTCGGCGTTAGTCGCTGCGGGCATACCGACGCAAATTGAAGGCGCTTCCGAACTCCTCGATCGGCCCGAGATCATCGAACTCCGATCAATACTTGAAGTCCTTATCGATCCCACTGCCAACGTAGCGCTCATGCGCCTACTCGCGGGACCGCGTTGGGCCCTTGGCGTACGAGACCTTGCTGCGCTAGGCGCGCGGGCAGCAGCGCTTATTGGCGGGCGTCAACGCAACGACACCCAGACTATTCAGCAATCGCTGGTCGACGCAGTGGTTGCGAGCGACCCTAGCGAGTGCATCTCCTTGCTCGAGGCGCTGGATGTAGCAGATGACAACTCTGCAGGCATGCCGCCGATTTCAAGTGCCGGACGTGCGCGGTTGGGCGAGCTCGCCGACGAGCTGCGTGGCCTGCGTCGACACCTTGATGAACCATTGCAAGACATCATCGGGAGAGTCCTGGCAGTCACTGGCCTCGGTGTCGAAGCGGCTATCGGGGATAGTGCCGCGATTCAGACACGTGCAGCAGCTATCTCGGAGTTCATGGCGCTCGCGACCACCTTTAGCGATTCTGCCGGCGGGTCATCATTGTTGGGCTTCCTCGGCATGCTTCAGGTCTGCGAGCAGTACGGCATTAACGCTGCCGAAGTTCCATCTCCGGCTCACCCAGATGCGGTTCGGATCATGACTGTGCATAAGGCCAAGGGCCTGGAGTTCCGTCATGTGGTGTTGCCTTACCTGAGCACCGGCGTCTTCCCGAGTAGCCAGGGCGCATCGCGGTGG
>JBIHZU010000055.1:0-8467 GCA_044240285.1 Candidatus Nanopelagicales bacterium
GCTGGTATGTCGAGTGCGACTCGGGGCGGAACAACTCTCGTCACCACATCTACGAACATCGATTCGACCGCTACGCGTGTGCAGGTCTGGCGCGCAGGAGTCGGAGAAGATCAGTTGCTCGGTGAGATCGAATCACGCGCGGAAATTCCAGTGGTGCAGCCAAAGGTCTTTCCGGTGGGAGGTGAGCAGACAGTCGTCGTTTTCCCTACCGGCTATGAACTTGGTTCGAAAGCACTGCCCGTGATCATGTCGCCGTATGGCGGCCCACACGCTCGCATGGTCGTGGCATCAGGTCTGGCCTTCGGTAGCACTCAATGGCTAGCAGATCAAGGTTTCGCCATCGTCGTGGCCGATGGGCGCGGCACTCCTGGACGTGGCCCGGATTGGGATCGCTCCGTCAAAGGAGATCTGGCCACGGTGATTTTGGAAGACCAAGTTTCCGCTCTCACAGCGGCGGCAGCGGCCTACCCCGGCTCACTTGACGCCACGCGCGTCGGCATTCGTGGGTGGTCATTCGGCGGCTACCTCGCGGCGCTCGCAGTGTTGCGTCGACCCGATGTATTCCACGCCGCAGTCGCCGGTGCACCCGTCACCGAATGGCGGCTCTACGACACTGCGTACACCGAGCGCTATCTCGGGCACCCCGAGGAGGATCCAGGTGCGTATGACCGCTCGTCCCTGCTTCCGCTCGCGGCCAATCTTGAGCGTCCACTGCTGCTCGTGCACGGACTCGCAGATGACAACGTCGTGATGGCGCACACCCTGCAGCTGTCAGGGGCTCTGCTCGCAGCTGGCAAGCCGCATTCGGTTCTGCCGCTCAGCGGCGTCACGCACATGACCCCGCAGGAGATCATCGCGGAGAACCTACTCCTCGCCGAACTCGACTTTTTCCGGGAACACCTGAAGCACTAGCGAGAATTGACGTCAGGACTGGCGTTGCGCCCAAGGCTCGGCGCCCGCTTCAAACACGGCGTTTGTTGCCGCAGCGTTGGGGCTATCGGGCGCATTGTCTGGCTGTTCGGTGAGGCCCGGATTCGGACCCGTGATCAGCGTGGTCCCAAGACTCTCGGTGATGGGGAAGTGACAAGCGACCTGATGTCCCGGAGCAACCTCAATCAACTCAGGCACCTCTACTCGACAACGCTCCTGCGCAGCAAAACAGCGCGTGTTGAACACGCAGCCCTTTGGTGGATTGATCGGGCTGGGCAGATCACCCTGCAACATGATGCGTTCGCGCTTTCCGGCAAGTTGCGGATTGGGAACGGGCACGGCCGACATGAGCGCATGGGTGTACGGGTGTTGCGGCGCGGAATATAGGACGTCACGCGACGCGGTCTCCATGAGGTGTCCGAGGTACATCACCGAGATGCGATGCGAGATCTGTCGAACGACGGACAGATCATGTGCAACAAAGAGGTAGGCAAGCCCGAAATCCTGCTGGAGATCCTGGAGCAGGTTGATGACCTGCGCCTGGATGGACACATCAAGCGCCGAGACCGGTTCGTCACAGACAATCAACTTCGGCTTAAGAGCCAGAGCGCGCGCGATACCGATACGTTGGCGCTGCCCGCCAGAGAATTCATTGGGATAGCGGTTGTAGTGCTCGGGATTGAGACCGACGCGAGCCATCAACTCTTGAACTTCCTTGCGCACACCACCGACTGGCTTGACCTTCTGCACGATGAATGGTGCACCAATAATCGAACCCACCGTATGTCGCGGATTTAGCGCGCTGTAGGGATCCTGAAAGATCATCTGCGCAGTGCGACGATGCGGGACCATCTGGCGGCGGGAGAGATTGGTGATGTCAACACCATCAAGGATGACCTTGCCACCGGTCGGAGAAAGCAATCGCATAATTGATCGGCCAGCAGTGGACTTGCCGCAACCGCTCTCACCCACGAGGCCGAGGGTCTCCCCACTGTTGATATGCAGGCTAATTCCGTCTACAGCGCGCACTTGCCCAACAACGCGTCGAATCAGTCCGCGGGACTTGACCGGAAAATGCATTTTTAGGTCTTCAACCTGCAGCAACGGTGCCGTCACAACACACCTCCATTGAGCGCCGCGAGCGATTGCAGACTGATTGACTTACGGGTATCAATCGGCAAGTGGCAACGCACGAGATGCCCTTCCCCAGCAGGCAGGAGCTCGGGGAGATCGACTGAACATCGCCCATCCACAACTTGATCACTGAATGTGCAACGCGGGTTGAAGGAACAACCGCTGGGCAGATTGATAAGTGACGGCGGATTGCCCGGGATTGGGTCAAGACGCACATCGGGGTCTCGATCCAGTCGCGGGATGGACGCCATCAAGCCGAGCGTGTAAGGCATCTGCGGCTGGCCGTACAACGTCTCGACTGGCGCGTACTCAACAATGCGGCCTGCATACATGACGAGAACATCGTGCGCGATCTCTGCCACAACGCCTAGATCGTGGGTGATGAAGATGATCGCCGCGTCGGAGACCTGCTGGATGTGTTGGATCAATTCGATGATCTGCGCTTGCACTGTCACGTCGAGCGCCGTGGTCGGCTCATCGGCGATGAGCAGCGAAGGATTATTGAGCAGCGCCATCGCAATCATTACGCGCTGACGCATTCCACCGGACAACTGGTGCGGGTAGTCATCGATACGGCGTTCAGGTGCTGGAATTCCCACTTGATCAAGCATTGCGATCGCTTGCTTGCGCGCATCAGACGTGGAGACATTCTGGTGGACTCGCACGGCTTCAACGAGCTGTTTGCTGATGCGGTAGTAGGGATGAAGCGAAGACAACGGATCTTGGAAGATCATGGCCATCTTCCCGCCACGAAGCTTGCGTACGTCTTTGTCATCCATGGCGAGAAGATCTTGGCCGTCAAGAACAACGCTTCCACTGATCTTCGTCGCCTTGCGATTGAGTAGGCCCATCACGGCCTGGGATGTCACGCTCTTGCCAGAGCCTGACTCCCCGACTACCGCGAGTACCTTGCCGCGCTCAACGCTAAATGAGACCCCATCCACCGCGTGCACGATGCCGTCTTCGGTCGGGAAGGACACCTGCAGATTAGAGACCTCAAGGAAGCTCATGCCAGCCTTACCCGTGGATCAATGGCGGCATAGAGCAGATCAACTATGAGATTCGCAATGATGATGAAGGCGGCCGTAATGAGAACAGTCCCCACAATGATTGGCTGATCGGGGTTCACTACAGCGCTTAGTGCCAAACTTCCAATCCCGGGAAGACTAAAGAGCGCCTCAGTAATAATGGCGCCGCCGAGCAACCCCGCGAGGTCGAGGCCCGCTGCAGTCACGATCGGGGTCAGGCCAGCGCGAAGGGCATGGCGTCCGATGACGGTGCGCTCAGGGAGCCCCTTGGCTCGGGCGGTGCGAATAAAGTCTTCGCCCATCGCGTCGAGCATCTGACTTCGAGTAAGTCGCATATAAAAGGCGGCGTACAGAATTGCCAGAACGATCCAGGGAAGCAACATCGCCTGGAAGAACTGCACTGGATTTTCAAAAGGCGAGACATACCTGGGAAAGGGCAAAAGTTTAAGTTGGATGATGACCAGATAGATCATCACCAGGCCAAGGAAGAAGGATGGCAACGAGTATCCAATGAGGGACACGCCCATGACAGTCTTGTCTTGCCACTTGCCGCGGCGAAGTGCGCTGTAGATGCCTAGCGAGATGCCGCCAACCATCCAGAAGACGAATGCGCCAAGTGCTAGCCAGATGGTGGCCGGAAGTCGTTGCGCAATGAGGGTGGTCACCAGCTCATTGCGTTGGAATGAGTATCCCAAGCACGGCGCGGGGCATTCGATCGGCGTAGGGCCACCATAGTATTCGCGACCCACGAATAGACCTTTGAAGAAGTACCAAAACTGCATAATCACCGGCTGGTCAAGGCCGAGTTTGATGCGATTAGCTTCGAGAGTCTGCGGGGTGCAGGTTTTGCCACACGTGAGACGTGCAACATCGGCCGGCAGCAAGTTAAAGAGGACGAATACGGCGAACGTGAGCACAAGCAACATCAACACCATGATGAGTACTCGTCGAGTCACGTAGCCGGCCATTCCACTCCTCCCTTGCTAATGCGTTGTGGGGGAGGGCCGAAGCCCTCCCCCACAACTACTTACGGACTACTTCGTTACTGCCATATCGGCGTACGGCCATGAGCCGTATGCCGGCCAAATGAAGACCGGACCGACCTTATTGCCTGCGAGACGCTGCTCGAGACCGAAACGGGTCGGGACAATCCACATCTGCGATGCGGCGTAGGTGTTGAGTTCCTGCCACATCGTTGCCTGCTTGGCGCGATCGAGCTCGGTCTGCGCTGCCTTCACCTTTGCGTTGAAGTCGGGATCGTCGACCTGCGACAGATCCCAGCCTCCCTCTTGGGTGAAGAGCGGCGGGATGACCGTGCTGGCGTTGGGCCAGTCCGGGCCCCATCCGCCACCCATGAGCTCATGCTCGCCGGCAAAGATCGTGCCGTAGTACTGTCCCGGCTCGATCGGGTTGAGCTTGACGGTGATGCCAGCTAGGGCAAGCGAAGACTGCACGATGGCTGCAGCCTTCTCAGCGTCAGCTCCCGAGTTGGCGTAGTCATACGTGATGGTCACGTTTGTCTCGCCAGACTCTGCAAGGAGCTTCTTAGCAAACTCCGGATCACCTGTCGCCGGAACCGGCTGGCCGAGGAGCCCGTCCCAGAGCTTCGTCGGCGCATAGTCAATGCCGATGTTCGGCTTGACTGCACCATCGGCAAACTCACCGGCGTACTTGCCACCGGCGTTGAGGCGAAGCGCCTCGCGGTCGAGAGCAACACCGATTGCCTGACGAACCTTCAGGTTCGGCACCTTGGCCACGTTGACCGCAAGGTAGCGGGTGTAGGGATCGAAGTTGTTCACACGACGATTTGCGTACTGCTCATCGTCGAACACCACAGAGAGGTTCGCTGTGGTCAGGCCATAGCCGAGTGCGAATGCGTCGTTGCCCTCAGACTTCATCAAGCGCTCGTCGATGAGGGTGTCGGACAGACCGAAGTCGGTCACCCATGAGTCGGGCAGCGCCTTGCGATAGGTGTCCGATGCGGGATCCCACTGGTCATTACGCACCAGAACCAACTTGCCACCCTTGCCCGTGGTGTATTCCGAGATCTTGTACGGGCCACTGGAAACTGGCTTCTTCGCGTAGTCGGCACCAGCCGCGCTGCCCGCAGGAACCGGAGCGAACGACGCAAGAGTGACGGTGTAGTTGAAGTCCGGCACAGCCTGCTTCAGGTTGAAGGTAATGGTCTTGTTGTCGGCGGAGCAAACAACTGCCTTGTCGAAGGCAGCGACGTCATTGGTCGCGTCCTTGTTGAAGGGACCCTTGTAGACGGAGGCACCCTCAGCGTCGCTGGGGATATCCAGGTACGCGATTGCATAGGTGGGGCCACCACCGGTGAGTTCTTGGTCGAACGTGCGCGAGACGCCGTATTTGATGTCTGCGCAGCCGACAACCGCACCTGTCTCGAACTTGATGCCGTCCTTGAGAGTGAACTCCCAAGTTTTGCCACCATTGCTGGCGCGACCGGTATCCGTGGCCATGTCAGCGACGAGCGACGTGCCTTCCTTGTCCTCAGGCGAGATCTTGTAGGCCGTCAGGGTGCGGAAGATCGTTGCGCCGAACAGCGCGAGATCCTCACCTGTGTACAGGACCTGTGGGTCAAGGGTGTCGTATTCCTCTGCGACCGTGAGCAGGTAGATAGTTCCACCCTTTTCCCCGGCCGAACCCGACGACGACGATGAACTTCCGCCACCTCCACCGCATGCCGCAAGAAGCAGCGATCCGGCTGCGACGGCCGCAACGCCGGCAAGAATGCCGGCTTTGGACTTAACCATCTAACCTCCTTGGTCGCACCGGACGCATCCGGTGGTAGCGCGCCGGTCATCGGGTGACGGCCGGGTAGTACGTCGAACGACGAGCGCTAGCTGCGCGCCGCTCGAGGATCAAGCGCGTCACGAACACCATCACCTACGAGGTTGAACGTGACGACGAGGATGGCGAGGATACCGCCGGGGATAAAGAGATAACTCGGCACAAGCTTGAAGTAGTTGACCGAATCGGCCAAGATCGCGCCGAACGAGGGCTCGGGCGGCAGGATGCCGACGCCGAGGAAGGACAAGGCTGCTTCCGCGCCGATGTAGGTGGGCAACGTGAGAGAGGCGTAGACGAGGATCGGCGCCCACAGATTCGGCAAAATCTCTTTGAACAGGATGCGCCGACCACTCGCGCCCATAGCGGTCGCAGACTCCACGAATTCGCGCTCACGCAGCGAGAGCACCTGCCCGCGGATGATGCGCGCGAGATACGGCCAGCCAAAAAGACTAAAGATGAGGATCAGGTAGACGAGGCGCGATGCATTGCCTTCAGGGACACCTAAGGAAGTGATGCGCTGAGTGAGCGCGCCCGAGAGAGCCAACACGATGAGTAGGAAAGGGAAGGCAAGAATCAAGTCCATAAAGCGGCCCAGGACCGCATCAGTCTTGCCACCCGCGAAACCCGACACAATGCCGAAAAAAGTGCCTAGGACGACTGTGATTGTCGTGGCGATGATGGAGATTGCCAGAGAAACGCGAAGGCCGTACAGCAACCGAGCGAAGATGTCGCGGCCCGTGCCCCACTCGACTCCGAAAGGATGCTGCCAACTAACGCCACCCCACGCGCCGATTGGCTTGCCGCCGTCATCAGAGATCACGCTGGAATTGAACGTGTAGGGGTCCACCCCAAACCACGAACAGATGAGGGGGGCAAAAATTGCAACGAGGAAGATGAAGATCAAGACGCCGAGGGAGGTCATCGCGGCCTTGTCCCTGCGAAAGCGAGCCCAGGCAAGCTGCCTCAGGGAGCGCCCTGCAACTTCAGGCGTAGCTCCGGGCTTCGACGGCACAGCCAGGTCGACTGCCATACCGCCTCCTACTCGATCTCGCATGCACGACTGAATAAAGATTGCGTGCGCACTCTAGGGCCGCCGGAAGGTCCCTGCAGTGCTCAATTGCATAACTGCAACCGAAAAGTTACCAGCGGGTAGCAAACGGGCCTATCTAGACCTTTTTCTTACTCCGGGACTTGGCCCGATCGGTGGCGGCTAGGGCCACCTTGCGGATACGTACGCTGACCGGGGTTACCTCGACGCACTCGTCCTCACGGCAGAATTCGAGCGCCTGCTCGAGGGACAGGTGCTTGTGCGGGATGAGCGGCACGAGAATGTCGCCACTGGAGGCGCGCATATTCGTGAGCTTCTTCTCCTTGGTCGGGTTGATGTCCATGTCGTCTGACCGGGAGTTCTCCCCCACGATCATGCCCTCATAGACCTCAGTGCCTGGGCCCACAAACATCGTGCCTCGGTCCTGCAGAGCGGCCAGCGCATAGCCGGTAGTCGCGCCTCGACGGTCAGAGACCAGCGAGCCGGTCGGGCGGGTGCGCAACTCGCCGAACCATGGCTCGAACTTCTCGAATACGTGGTGGAGGAGGCCCGTGCCGCGGGTTTCCGTGAGGAACTCCGTACGGAAGCCGATTAGGCCACGTGCCGGGACGATGTAGTCCATCCGAACCCAGCCCGAACCGTGGTTGACCATCTGCTCCATACGGCCCTTGCGCAGCGCCATGAGCTGGGTGACGACTCCAAGGTAGTCCTCGGGGATATCGACCGTGAGGCGCTCGACCGGCTCGTGAATCTTGCCGTCAATGGTGCGCGTGACCACCTGAGGCTTGCCCACGGTGATCTCGAAGCCCTCTCGACGCATGAGTTCGACGAGGATCGCCAGTTGGAGTTCACCGCGACCTTGAACCTCCCACGTGTCAGGGCGTTCGGTCGCAAGCATGCGGATCGAGACGTTGCCGATGAGTTCGGCGTCGAGACGGTTCTTGACCAGCCGCGCGGTCAGCTTGCTTCCTGTTTGACCCGCGAGCGGTGAGGTGTTGATGCCGATCGTCATCGAGATTGACGGTTCATCCACCGTGATGACGGGCAGTGGGATGGGGTTGTCGGCGTCAGCGAGGGTCTCACCGATGGTGATTTCACTAATGCCAGCCACGGCGATGATGTCGCCGGGGCCTGCCTCATCAGTGGGAACCCGGTCAAGTGCCTGGGTGATCAAGAGCTCAGCGATGCGCACACGCTCCTGGGTGCCATCTGCCTTGCACCACATGACCGACTGGCCCTTGCGGATCGTGCCCTGGCGTACGCGACACAGCGCGAGACGGCCGAGGTAGGGCGAAGCGTCAAGGTTGGTGACGTGTGCCTGAAGCGGCGCGCCCTCTGTGTAGGCGGGCGCCGGGATCGTCTTGAGCAACGTCTCGAAGAGCGGGGTGAGGTCTTCACTGTCGGGCATCCCCGCGTCGTCGGGACGATTGAGCGAAGCGCGACCAGCCTTGGCCGAGGCATAAATAATCGGGAAATTGATCTGGTCCTCAGTGGCATCAAGATCGAGGAAGAGTTC
>JBIHZU010000056.1:0-8454 GCA_044240285.1 Candidatus Nanopelagicales bacterium
CCTCGCTGCTCGCGAAGGCAAGCTCGATCCGGTCATCGGACGCGAGA
This sequence comes from Candidatus Nanopelagicales bacterium, assembly GCA_044240285.1. GTDB lineage: Bacteria > Actinomycetota > Actinomycetes > S36-B12 > S36-B12 > CAINMH01. The sequence continues at coordinate 48 of JBIHZU010000056.1, forward strand.
AGGAGATTGAGCGCGTGATGCAGGTGCTCTCGCGTCGTACTAAGAACAATCCGGTTCTCATCGGTGAGCCTGGCGTTGGCAAGACCGCAATTGTTGAAGGTCTTGCGCAGGACATCGTTGCAGGCGAGGTCCCTGAGACGCTCAAGGACAAGCAGCTCTACACACTCGACCTCGGCGCGCTAGTCGCCGGTAGTCGTTACCGTGGTGACTTCGAGGAGCGCTTGAAGAAGGTCCTCAAGGAGATTCGCACTCGCGGCGACATCATCTTGTTCATCGACGAAATGCACACTCTCGTTGGTGCGGGTGCAGCCGAAGGTGCAATTGATGCGGCAAGCATTCTCAAGCCGATGCTTGCTCGTGGCGAGCTCCAGACCATTGGTGCGACGACCCTTGACGAATACCGCAAGTATGTCGAGAAGGATGCCGCGCTCGAGCGTCGCTTTGCACCGATCCAGGTTGCAGCGCCAGACGTCAAGGACACCATTGAGATTCTCAAGGGTCTTCGCGATCGCTACGAGTCGCATCACCGTGTCTCGATCACTGATGGCGCACTTGCTGCGGCTGCTCGACTCTCCGATCGCTACATCTCTGATCGTCAACTGCCCGATAAGGCCATTGATCTCATTGATGAGGCGGGTTCACGCCTTCGCATTCGTCGCATGACCGCACCCCCGGATCTGCGCGAGTTTGATGATCGCATCGCAAACGTGCGTCGCGAGAAGGAGTCGGCAATCGATTCGCAGGACTTCGAAAAGGCCGCGTCGCTGCGTGATGATGAGAAGCAGCTGCTTGCTGAGAAGGCACAGCGCGAGCGCGAGTGGAAGGCTGGCGATCTCGACATCGTTGCCGAGGTTGACGAGCGTCTCATCGCCGAAGTTGTCGGACTCATGACGGGCATCCCCGTAACCGAACTGTCGGAAGACGATGCTCAGCGTCTTATGCGCATGGAGGACGAACTGCATAAGCGCTTGATCGGCCAAGATCAGGCGGTAAAGGCGTTGTCCAAGGCCATTCGACGCACTCGTGCCGGCCTGAAGGACCCCAAGCGCCCGTCCGGCTCATTCATCTTCGCTGGGCCCTCGGGCGTCGGCAAGACCGAGTTGTCCAAGGCGCTCGCTGAGTTCCTCTTCGGTGACGAAGATTCACTCATCGCCCTCGACATGTCCGAATACGCCGAGAAGCACACCGCGTCGCGCCTGTTCGGTTCCCCGCCCGGCTACGTCGGCTACGAAGAAGGCGGCCAGTTGACGGAGAAGGTCCGTCGCAAGCCGTTCTCTGTTGTGCTCTTCGACGAAGTTGAGAAGGCTCACCCCGACATCTTCAACTCGCTGTTGCAGGTGCTCGAGGAGGGTCGTCTTACAGATGCTCAGGGTCGTGTTATTGACTTCAAGAACACGGTCATCATCATGACGACCAATCTCGGCAGTCGTGACGTGTCTAAGGGTGTTCTGCTCGGCTTCGCGCCGGAGAACGACGACGTCAACGCATACGAGCGGATGAAGATCAAGGTGCAGCAGGAGCTCAAGCAGCACTTCCGTCCTGAGTTCCTCAACCGCATCGACGACACGATCGTCTTTCATCAGCTCACCGAGGAAGAGATTGTCAAGATCGTCGATCTTATGGTCGCGCAACTTGATGATCGTCTGAAGGAACGCGATATCGATTTGGAGTTGACCACTGCGGCTCGTCTGGAGTTGGCGGCTCGTGGTTATGACCCAGTGATGGGTGCTCGTCCACTTCGTCGCACTCTGCAGCGCGAACTTGAGGACACCTTGAGCGAGAAGATGCTCTTCGGTGAGGTCAAGGCCGGCAGCATTGTGGTTGTCGATGTTGTGGGCGAAGGCGCCGATCGGGAGTTCACCTTCACCACCACGGAGAAGATGGCACTTCCTGACTCACCGCCAGTCGAAACTGCGGGTCAAGACTAAGTAGTTGCCCGAAGGGCTGGGCTCCCTCGCTTATTGCGGGAGAGTCCAGCCCTTCGTTGTCTCTACGATCAAACCGTCCGACACTAGTCCAACTAATGCGCGCAGACGTTGTGCCTCGTCGGGCCATACGTATTCGATGGATTGCAAGGCGATGGGTGACTCGCGCAGTGCAGCCATGATCAACCCGCGCACCTGTCGATCGCTGCCTGAGAACTTTGCTTGCTGACGGGGACGCTCTCCAGTCGGGCTGCCTGCGTTAAACCAGGTGCAGTCCTGAGAAATGGGGCAATCGCCACACTTGGGTGAACGCGACGTACATACCAACGCGCCGAGTTCCATGACCGCTGCAGACCAGCGTGCCGCCGAGTCATGGCGCCGTGGGAGGAGGGATTCGGCGCGCGCGCGCTCTGCGGCAGTCGTGGCCGGGGTGGGGTGTTCGACGCCATCGATAGCTCGGCGAAGCACTCGTCGTACGTTGACATCGAGCACCACGCTGCGCTGTCCGAAGGCGAAGGCCAGAACAGCCGCTGCGGTGTAGTCCCCAACGCCGGGCAGCCTCCGCAATTCCTCGTAGGTGTCTGGAACTTGGCCCGCGAATTCGGCCACGATCGCCCGTGCGGCCGCATGAAGGCGGATAGCTCGACGCGGGTATCCCAAGCGCCCCCAGGCTCGTAGTGCGTCCGCTTGGCTCGCCTGAGCCAGCGCGGAGGCACTGGGCCACCGCTCTAGCCAGGACTGCCACACCGGCAAAACGCGGTCCACGGGGGTCTGTTGGAGCATGAACTCACTCACCAAGACGCCCCAAGGATCGGTGGATCGCCAAGGCAGAGGCCGCTCATTCCGGTCAAACCATCGCACGATGGCCCGGCGGAGCTCGGCTGTGACAGGAGGCATGCGGCAGATCGTGTCACGTCATCGCGTGTCGGACAGTACGGTGCTGCCATGAGCTTTATGGAGCCCGTGGGGCCGCTGCCCCCTGGCGTCTACTGGCGCCGCCGGTTGGTGGTGCTCGTCGTGGCCATTCTTGTCGTGGCGTTCCTGTGGTGGCTGGTCGCGGGCCGCGCCAGTGGTGGTGGAGGAGCGACTCCGACGCCAGCTCCCACGAATAGCGCTACGTCGACTCCATCGCCGACTTCCACACCTACGCCGACTCCGACGCCGAGCCCGACTTCTACCGACAGTGCCCCCAGATGCCCCGATGAGGCGATCAAGGTGAGCGTCCTCGCCGATCCGGTGTCGAGTCCGGCCGGTTCCGAAATGAAATTCACACTGGTCATCACAAATACCTACGCGTCGCCGTGCAAGCGTGACGTCGGCGCTCGTGCCAATGAGCTCCAAGTTGTGTCGGCAGTAACTGTGCAGTGGAGCAGTGACGACTGCAATCCGAGCAAGGAAGTCAACGAGGTTGTGTTGATGCCTAATGAGAATTACCCGACGGATGTGACGTGGGATCAGCGCACAAGCAAGAAGGGCTGTCCGGCACAAACCAGTTCGGTTGACCCTGGCAACTTAGTTGTTTTCGGGCGCAACGGTGAAGTCGTAAGTGAAGGCACCGCGTTCGCCATCACCGCGAACTAGACGTAGCGTTCGAGGATGCTCGCTTCTGCAAGTCGGGAGAGGCCCTCACGTACGGATCGTGCGCGCGTATCGCCGACGCCCTCAACAGCCTGAAGATCATCGATGCTTGCGGCGAGCAACTTTTGCAAGGTTCCGAAGTGACTGACAAGGCGGTCGATGACGATCTCGGGTAGGCGCGGCACGCGGGCCAGTAGGCGGAATCCACGCGGTGAAACTGGGCTGTCGAGAGTTTCTGGAGTGCAGACGAATCCGATCGCAGTGCCCACAGAAACGAGATCGAGAAGATCGGCTGATGTCAGGACATCTAGTGCAGCAATTGCCTTTTCGACGGGGCGCGACCTGCGACCCGCAGCTGGAATGTAGTCACGGAGCACCATGATGCGATCGTGTGCAAGACCCGCTACGAGTTCTTCAAGTTGCAAGGACATCAAGCGACCATCACTGCCGAGTTCGACAACGTAGCCTTCGATCTCTGTGGCGATACGAAGTACCATTTCGAGTCTTTGGGCAACGCTCACGACATCGCGGACTGTTACAAGATCCTCGATCTCGAGAGCCGACAAGGTGCCGCTCACTGTGTCGAGTCGTTGCTTGTAGCGTTCGAGAGTGGCAAGTGCCTGATTGGAGCGCGACAAGATCGCGGCAGAATCCTCAAGCACGTAACGCCGACCACCGACGTATAGCGCCACGATGCGCATTGACTTGCTGACACTGATCACGGGGAAGGTCGTCTGTCGTGAGACACGATCGGCCGTGCGGTGACGAGTGCCCGTCTCTTCGGTCGGAATCGACGGGTCTGGTACCAATTGGACTGCGGCGCGCTGAATGCGAGTCACGTCGCGATCAAGGATGATCCCGCCGTCCATCTTGGCGAGTTCTCGCAGTCTGGTCGCGGAGAACTCCACATCGAGTTCGAATCCGCCCGTCGCGATCTGGTCGACGATCTTGTCGCGGCCGAGCACAATCAAGGCGCCGGTCTGCCCGCGCAGGATGCGTTCCAGCCCGTCTCGCAGGGCAGTGCCTGGTGCAACCATCGCGAGTACGTCACGAAGTTGAACATCGATGTTGATGTCGGGATTGGGAGCCAACGTAAGTCCTCAGGCAGCGTGGGTGTGTGATAAGCGTACCTGTTCTAGCCGCGGAGCTCGTCAAGTCGGTCGAGGGCCTTCTTCACGTGCGGAATCTCGTTGACTATGACTCCTGCAGGGACATCGCCCATGCGCTCGCGAGAGCCGGGTGGAACGAGAATCGTCTTGTATCCGGCCCGGGCTGCTTCGGCGACTCGCTGGCCCAACATGGAGACCGGGCGTACGTCACCTGAAAGCGCCACCTCGCCGATCGCGGCAACTGCCATGGGGATCGGTGCGCCAGTCACCTGGGACCACAGAGCCATGCAGATCGCGAGGTCAGCGGCCGGGTCGCTGATGCGCGCGCCGCCCACAGTCGCAACGAAGACGTCGCGACTGTTCAGGGGAGTCTTCGTGGTCGCCTCGGTGAGCGCGATCAGCATTGCCACCCGGGAGGAGTCCAGGCCAGTGACGCCACGCCGAGGCGGACCTGAAGCAGTGCTCATGAGGGTCTGAATCTCAGCGAGGATCGCTCGCCTGCCCTCTACGGTGACGGTGACACAGGTGCCTGGGACGGCGACTTCGCGCATGCCGCGAAAGAGCGCCGAGGGATCGCTGACCTCAGCCAGCCCGAACTCCGTTTGTTCGAAGCAGGCGACTTCGTCAGCAGGACCGTAGCGATTTTTGCTCGTGCGGAGCAGCCGCAAGGAGGTGTGCCGGTCACCTTCGAAGGTGAGAACTGTGTCGACGAGGTGCTCGAGGGCGCGCGGGCCCGCAACGGTGCTCTCTTTAGTGGACTGGCCAACGATGAGCATCGGCATACCGCGCGATTTCGCGACACGCGCCAGCGCGGTTGTCACCTCGATAACCTGCGAGACGCCGCCAGCTCGTCCATCGAGTTCGGCCGAACTGATTGTCTGGATCGAATCGATCACGACGAGCCGAGGATCACTTGATTCGATGTGCCCAATCACTGCGGCGAGGTCGGATTCGTCAGCAATGAGCAACGTGTCGGAGTCTGCATTGATGCGTCGGGCTCGTACGCCGATCTGTTCTGCCGACTCTTCACCTGAGATATAGAGCACGTTGCCGACACGACGCCGTGCGATGAGGTCTGCGACCCAGAGCAACAGCGTCGACTTGCCCACACCGGGCTCTCCGGCCACCAACACCACCTGACCAGCGACTAGCCCACCGCCGATGACGCGGTCGAACTCCGGAAGCCCTACGGGCCTACGCGGAGAGTCCGCAGCCGCGATCTCGCTGACCGGCCGTGCGGCACGCACCGGGGCGGCAGCGGCGGTGCCGGGGCGGACGGGTGCGAGCTCGCTGACGGTGCCGAACTCCTGACACTTCGGACAGCGACCGACCCAGCGTGGGGTGGATGCCCCACACGCCGAGCACTGGTAGCGGACCGAGACTTTCGCCATGGGGTGACCGTACGCCCACGGACTGACTTCAGGTCAAGCCGGATCGGCGAGGTGTGGAGCTAAGCCAATGCGCAGGGTTCCGGTCGCGCGGTCCAGCATCTGTATACGTGCCTCGCAATGCACCACTAGCTCGTCGTAGGCAAGCTTGCCGATGAGGGCAATGAGCTCGTCTCGCGAGGAGATAAAGACTGGGTCCTGACCCACGTGGGCCTCAGTGTTGCCGCTGCAGTACCAGTCGAGATCGTGCCCGCCCTCGCCCCATCCACGGCGGTCGTATTCGGTAATGACCACGACGGTGTGCTCGGTGCCATCGGGGTAGTCGACCTTCTCGAAGGTGCGCCGGATCGGCAACTGCCAGCAGACATCGGGCTTGGTCTCGACGAACGAGACACCTTCACTCGCGGCAAGGTGATGGAGAACGCAGCCCTTATCGCCATCGAAATCGGGGCGATTGAGGAAAATGCAGGCGCCCTGAACGACCCGCGTTTTGCGATCCCCGTCGAGTCCGCCGGTGAATGGGCCCTTCTTCGCGGCCTTTTTGGCAAACTGCCAACGCTCCGGATCGAGTTTCTTGACCCACTTGGTGACGTTGCGCTCGTCCTTCTTCCCAGAAAAGTGGGCGCCGAGGGTGCAGCAGCCGTCATCGGGTCGAGAGGAGTAGATGCCCTGGCATCCGTTGCCGAAGATGCACGCCCACCGCGAGGTGAGCCACGTCAAGTCAGCGCGAATCCGCTGGTCGGAGTCGGCGGGGTCGACGAACTCGACCCACTGGCGCGGAAAATCTAGGGGAACCTCAGGCACTCCTGCAGCCTAGACGGATAGCCGGGGTCACACGCAAAGAGGTATGCGGCCCTCGCATAAACGACGCGTTGCGGATACCGTCGGACCATGCGTATCGGCGTGCTCGACGTGGGCTCGAACACAGTCCATCTGCTCGTTGTGGATGCACATGATGGTGCAGCGCCGGTGCCAGCCTTCAAGCACTCGATTCCGTTGCGCATGTCTGAGCACGTAGCAGAGGATGGGCGCATCGATGAGGATGCGATCGCTGAGTTATGTCTGCACATCCGTGCTTCGCAGGACGCAGTCGAAGACATGGGAGCCACCGAGTTCATGGCCTTTGCGACTTCAGCAATTCGCGAGGCCCCCAACGGCGATGATGTCGTCCGGCAGGTTCGCGAACGCACCGGCGTTGACCTTGAGGTACTCACCGGTGACGAGGAAGCGAGGCTCACGTTCCTCGCTGTCCGCCGTTGGTTCGGTTGGTCAGCGGGCCGCATCCTCGTGCTTGACATTGGTGGTGGCTCGCTGGAAATCGCGGTCGGCACAGATGAGGAGCCGGAAGTCGCGGTTTCCGTTCCCGTCGGCGCTGGCCGGATGACTCGCAACTTTGTGGCGAGTGATCCGGCTAACCCCGATGACGTGCGCGCAATGCGCAAGTACGTGCGTTCTCAGATTGCTGAGGTCGCGGGTCGCATCCTGCGCGTCGGTGAGCCACGCATCTCGGTGGCGACTTCCAAGACCTTCAAACAACTCGCCCGCATCGCTGGAGCGGCGCCCTCGAGCGATGGGCCGTTTGTTCGTCGTTCGTTGTCACAGGGCTCCTTGCAGACATGGGTTCCCAAGCTTGCGGACATGACCGCACCTGAGCGAGCCAATCTGCCTGGCGTTTCCCAAGGCCGTGCGGCGCAGATCCTCGCCGGTGCAGTCGTCGCTGAGGCGGCAATGGACCTTTTGCACGTTGTCGAACTCGACATTTGCCCATGGGCGCTAAGGGAAGGCATCATTCTCCGCCGGATAGATTGGTTGCACCAATGAGTCCTGACATACAGGGTCTTTCCACAACTGATGTTGCTGAACGTGTCGCGGCGGGGAAAGCCAACGACGCACCCGATGCGCGCAGTCGCAGTCTCGGCAGCATTATTCGATCGAATCTCTTTACGTGGTTTAACGGGCTAATCTTCTTCCTGTGGATCGCGATGATCATCGTCGCTCCGATTCAGGACTCACTCTTCGGCTTCGTGATTGTCGCAAACACGCTCATTGGTGTCATTCAAGAATGGCGTGCGAGCCAGACTCTCGCCAAGCTGTCACTTATCGGTGAAGCCAAACCCATCGTGCGGCGCGAAGGCGCGGACGTCGAAGTGCGCCCAGCAGAAGTAGTCCTTGATGACATCATTGTCCTGCGCACGGGTGATCAGCTGGTCGTTGATGGCGTAGTCGTCGAATCCGTGGGCCTCGAGATCGACGAAAGCCTGCTCACCGGTGAGGCAGATCCGGTCGATAAGGCGATTGACGATTCAGCGATGTCTGGGTCCTTCGTCGTCGCCGGCAGCGGTCTCTATCGGGCCACGCGCGTTGGTCGAGATTCTTTCGCGGCCGGCCTCACCGAGCAGGCGAAGAA
>JBIHZU010000058.1:0-8387 GCA_044240285.1 Candidatus Nanopelagicales bacterium
TCGCGGCACCTTAATTCTTTTGGGTCTTGACCTATCGCCTCAATGGTGGGTCGGAGTGCCATTCGCGTTTGAGTGGGTCGGTGAAGGTGAGCCGGTAGTTGGGGTCTCCGGACAGAGTCCACCCGTTGTCGTGAACTAAGTGGTGGTGGTGACTACACAAGCCGACGAGGTTATCGGTGGTGGTCTTTCCGCCGTGTTGCCAATACTTGATGTGATGGACTTCGCGAATTGCATGTTTACACCCGGGGAATCTGCATTGCCCGTGGTCTCGGATGGTGATCGCTTTGCGCATCGGTAGCGGGACGACTCGTTCGAGAGCAGAAATTGCGTCGAGGTGCCCGCGAGGGTCGATTAGCAAGATTTGACGCACGGAATCACATGCGAGGCGCCGGACTGCCGCAGCAGAGACCGGGGTCACCGTCTGGCCAGTCAGTGAGGTGATCCAGCCCGGCGCGAATGCGCCGTGTGCGATGAGGCTTTCAGAATCAATGCTCACCTGCACCACGGGGCGTGCGCCGCCCACGTCAGGCAGCTTGAAGTCACCTGTCGCGCCCGCGGCGGCGTCGAGGATGTAGGCGAGTGCGTCAAGGTTGCGCTTGCTCAAGGGCTGTTCGACCTCGACAGGAGCATCAGGATCCTCACCGATTGCCACCTTGTGGCAGCGATCGCACTTCGCCCAAAGATCCCCGGCTGGGCCGGGGCAGCCATCTTGGGTGCACGCATACGGTGCGTCGGTCGAATCAGTCGCAGACTCGGTATTGTCTGCAATCGTAGAGCCGGGACCATCTTCAGCTGCACGGCGGCGCAACGCATCGCTTGCGGAGGCCAGAGCGCTGATGAGTTGTTGGCCTACCTCTGGTGTCAGCAGGCCGTTGACTGCGACGAATCCATCAATCGTGGTCGAGACATGAAGGCCCACATCACGACGGCGGCGCTTAGCTTCCGCATCGTCGATTGCGTCGGGGTCAATCTCGTGGAGTTTGGTCATCAGGATGCGCTCAAACGTGCGCGGATCAAGATCGCATGCGACCGCGGTCAACTCAGTCTCAATCTGTGTCAACCCCGAAGAGCAGCGCGGGAAGCGCGAATGCGCCTCCACCAACGCTGCGACGTGCGCACGCGACACTGACCCTTCTCGCCAGGCTGCACCCATCACCGGGACAGCCCCTAGCCAGTCACCTGCTTCGAGTGTGCGCTTCACCCCAGCGAAGGACTCATTCGTGCGTGAGCGCAACCATGCTGATGCCGTGCGGAACCCTGCTTCAGCGAATGTGTTGCTACCGGCGACACGTGCAGCGATGTCGCCACTGATCGCGTCAAGACGGCGGCGCAACTCCACGAGTTCGACCAGTGTCTCGGCGACCTCAGCATCAAGGGCCCAACCAAACCCATCACTCGACACGCTCGCGTGCAACCCATCAACCGCGGCACGCAGCGAAGCGCGCGCAACCCCGAGACTCGCACCCAGCCCAGCGACTTCAACCGCAGTCACATCAGCCATGCACGTCTCCGTGACACGTGCAGGCGCCGAAAGGCGTACGCGTGAATCGATGACGGTCATGGGACTCCAAACGAGTGGGATGGACACTGCACATCACGACGCCGGCGCACCCGCAAAAACCCTGCGGCCCCGACTCCACTCACCCGAGACTTTCAGCCCGAGTGCTTCTCAACCAATGCGGCCCAGCCCAACGGCTGCGACCAATCGAGAAGTTCACTTCGTATAAGTAGATATTAATAGCACGCCAGTACGAGAGTCAAGTACTTGTGCATAAATTCTTTGAGGAATTTTCGGGCGGGCACGGCACGAGGCGTTCTGCCGGAATAGCTCCTTCGGAGACCTTCAAGTTGTGAGTGGGCCGGAATAGTCCGTAGGAGACGTAAAGGCCGAAGGACTAAATCCTGTAGGGATTTACGTCCGGCAGGCCCAAGTCTCCGAAGGAGCTATTCGGGCACGACTATCCAACTCCCAGAGAGTTCAGTCGTCTACCCCACGGGCAACCAGAGCATCACCAAGTCGCTCGGCATAGCCCACGGTTCTAATGACCACGGGAGTCACATAGGCCCGCACGCTGCGCTCCATGCCGCGCGCACGTCGTGCATCGCGCACGTCGTGCACAAGACCATTGATCACCGGCACCACTCGAATCGTGAGGGTCAGTAGCAGCGCTACACGTTCGGGGTCCACGCGCACGTATCGCAGCGGTTGAATGGCCCACTCAATAACTCCCAAGAGGTCCGTTGTACGAGTGGTGAGACTCACCAGACCAGCCGCGGCCACCGCAAGGACGAGAGTTCCCACAACCACCACGGCGGCTTCCCACCCGGCTATCCACCATTGAAATGGAAATAACAGAATGACGATCCACTTCATCGGCCATACCTGCTGAAGCATCACGATGGGCGTGTAGGCGGCCAGCGCATAGGCGAGAACGACGACGATGAGGCCAACTCCCATCGTGGTGGGTGATCGAAAGATCAATAGGAGAGTCGTAAACACAAGCAGGGCAAGGAGTTTTGCCCCCGCCGGAGTTCGGTGCAGGAGTGAATTTCCTGCGCGATAAACACCAATCACGACATAAGCTTTCGGTAATACGCCACTGACTCTGCACCATGACCATCAGCCACTAGTCGGCCATCAGCGATGACGAGTACACGTTCATAGCCAACGATCAAATCAAGATCATGAGTGACAAGAACGATCTGTTGAGAGAGCCCACTCAGCAATTCGGCAAGGCGCCGAGTGTTGCGCATATCCAGTAGCGTCGTTGGCTCATCGCACACCAAGATGCTCGGCTCAGTCACCAGAATCGATGCCATCGCAAGAAGCTGCTTCTGCCCACTGGAGAGGTGGTGCGCTGGGTGATCGGCGTATTCCGGGAGCCCGACCATCTCTAGAGCACTTGCGACTCGTGCGGCAACTTCATCCTTGTGGAGCGACAGACGCCGCAGCGAAAATGCGATGTCCTCTCCGACGGTCGGCATGACGATTTGAGCGTCTGGGTCTGAGAAGAGAAAGGACACCTTGCGTCGTACCTCAGCACCGTGGCGGGCTGGTTCAAGGTCATCGACAATCACTCGGCCGCTTGTGGGGTGCACAAGACCATTGATCATTCGAGCGAGGGTTGACTTTCCGGAACCGTTCGATCCGATGATTCCCACTCTAGATTCACGCAAATCAACGCTGACTCCTGAGATCACTACTCGTTCGCCAAATTGATGTCCGACTTCTTCAAAACGAATGCTGCTCATGCGTCCACCCGCTCCACAAGGAGGGCCAGCCCTTGACCGCCACCAACGGCGCACGCGGCAAGTCCATAGCGTGGCGAAGGCGTGATGCCCCCTCGAAGGAGTTCGGTAAAGAGTCGCACCACGACCATGGCGCCCGACGCTCCCCACGGGTGGCCAAGCGCGATCGCCCCTCCCAGCGGAGCTATTCGATGGGCATCACGGCCGAGCGGATCCAAGCCGAGTGCATCTGTCACCGCCAAAACTTGCGCGGCAAACGCCTCCACGATCTCAATCGCACCAACCTGATCGAGCACGATGCCGCAGCGGTCGAGTAGTTGCTTGATCGCAGGAACAGGACCGATGCCAGGCGTACGCGGATCAACGCCGACGGCCGTCCAACCCAGAATTCGCAGGCCCGAGAGACCTCGCTCCGCCCGTAACCACTCCGGAACGATGGCAACAACGGCAGCGCCGTCACTCACCCCGCACGAGTTGCCTGCCGTCACAGTTCCGTTTTCAGTGAATGCAGCAGGCATCCGGGCGAGCACGTTCGCGACGAGCTTCCGTGGGCGTTGATCAATCAATTGATTGCCCACAGCAACAATCTCCGGTGCCACAATTTGTGTGGCTCGAAGCGCATTTTCGTGAGAGCGCATCGCGAGAGCATCCTGCCGCTCCCTGCTGATAGCGAAGTCTTCTGCCACCATCTCCGCTGCCGGTCCCATGTCCGGATCACCAATGTCGCTTGGCGCGAATGCGGCGCGGCCCGGAGAAGCATGTGTACAACTCTCAGCTCCGCCGGCAAGCACCACCGTTGCTGCTCCTGACGCAATGAGTGCTGCGGCAACTTGAATTGCCGCTAATCCACTCCCACACTGGCGATCAACTGTCATGCCAGGCGCGTCTACTCCCAATTGCGCCTGGAGTGCGGCAACGCGAGCAATATTTCCGCCTGGTCCTCTGGCTACGCCGATCACTACGTCATCGACCTGCGACATATGCAGTTCGTCGGCGACAGCAGAGAGAACCGGCGCAAGCAGATCGACAACAGTGAAGTCTCGAAAGGCTTTGCCAGCCGTACCGATCGCTGTTCGCCGAGCGGCTACCACCACCGGAGTGAGATTCATGATGACGCTGCCAGTCGTCGAACGGCTCCTCGATCGACTTTGCCGCTTTCGGTACGTGGCAGGGCCTCCACGCGGATCCATCTTCGCGGTCTGGCCGGTCCGGGGAGAGCATCAGCCGCCATGCGCAGCGTGGCGTCATCAAAGTTTCCTACGACCACCGCAACCAAAATCTCGCCAAATCGCGGATGCTCGACGCCAGTCACAGCCACCTCCGCCGTGCATAAAGATTTTCGGACCGCGTGCTCAACATCATCTGTCACGACAGTGTGTCCGCCGACTGTCACCGCACTGTCACCGCGCCCCTGAACGATCAAGTTGCTATTTTCCATCGACCCTAAGTCACCGACAGATGCCCAACCGTTCTGCCAAAGCGCCGGGCCCGGTGCTTCGTCTCCGCCAGCAAAGACATAACGGTCTGCAAGATAGGGCGATCGCACCCAGATGACGGAGTCTTGGATGGCAATCTCCACGCCTGGAAACGCTCTTAGTTCCTCTTCAGGATTAGTACGAGACGCGACGAACGATAGTTCCGCTGCTCCGTAGTACTCCAAAACATCGACACCAGTGCTGTGAGCGAGATCCCACACCTGTGGTGGCAACCGATCCCCCGCGACAACCAAAAGCCGAAGAAGCGGGTAGTCCGCAATGTTCTCGAGGATTTCTATAGCGATGGCCGGCACGGTATGCGCGATGGTTGCGGTGGAGCCCGACAGGTCCGAAAGCAACAATTCGGCACCTACAGCGTCAGTGTGAATAGCGCCATAGAGAAATAGTGTGGACGTCAACGGACCAGGAATCCACACAGAATCATTCGACGTAAGGCCCATGAGCTCCGCGAGCGGCGCAAAACTTGCGGTCCATGATTCGTGGCTGCGCAGAATTCCACGCGATGGACCAGTCGACCCTGACGTGTACACAACAATCTCACGTTGTTTCAACTTCTCGCTGATGTCAGCGACGCCCAGGATTCCCGTCGGCGGCGGAACTATGCAGGGTGCCCCATCTGCGAGGCTGCTGAGGACATCACTCAGGATCGCCCGATCCGAGCCACAGGCGATCCGCGCTGTCATGACCGTCGGTTCCGCAAAGGTGACAGCATCTGCGGATAGGCACGATGTACGCCTGCTGCGACAACCGTCGCAATGATCACTTTGACGACGTCACCGGGCAAGAACCATGCTGCTGATGCGAGTGCTGCAATGCCGGTGCCGAGTTTGAGCACCAACACGGGCACTCCGATGAGATACACCACGCCGATGCCACCCACGACGTTTGCGATCCCGGTCCACCAAATCGAATAGCGAGGTAGGCGAGCCTGAACGAGCAGGCCGATTACGGCGGCACCAAAGATCCAGCCGATGAGGTAGCCAACGCTCGGGCCCGCGAATACAGCTAGTCCACCGCGGCCACCCGCAAGCAATGGCAGCCCGACCGCCACAAGTACGAGAAACACGATGACAGCGAGGGCTCCACGCTTCCAGCCGAGAATCGCCCCAGAAAGCATCACGCCCAAGGTCTGTAGCGTGATGGGAACTGGGCCGCCGAAGGCGTACAGAGTTCCCGGGAGTCCCAATACCGCGATCAACGCGGCAAACGCGGCGACAAGAGCGAGATCGCGAGCCCCCAGAAAACTGCTCGACTTTGTCGAGGTCACACGTGGTGACTTCAAGGGGGACTGCGCGCTCATGGGACTTCCAAACTGACGACGAAATTACGGACGCGTGCGCGCCTCCTCGTCGGTCACCACCATCAATGTGCCGTCGTTATTGCCGGTGAAGAGGTCGCTGAACGTATCGGGCAGACTATCGAATCCGCTACGCACGTCCTCACGGTGGACCATCTTTCCGGAACGGATCCACTCGAGAATTTGACGTGTGCCCTCAGGGATCTGCTCTTCAAAGTCACCGAGCAAGAAGCCCTCGGCCCGAACACTTCCGTAGATAAGTCGCATCATGTTCCGCGGACCGGGAACAGGTACGCCGTCGTTGTATCCCGCGATCTGTCCACAGAGGACGATGGTGGCGAATTTGGCGACGTTCTCCACCACTGCCTGAAGCATGTCGCCACCGACATTGTCGAAGAAGAAGTTCACACCCTCGGGCGCAATCTCGCGAAGAGTCTTCTCCACGTCCTGGGTCTTGTAGTTGATCGCAACATCAAATCCGAGTTCAGAGACCAACCGATCACACTTTTCCTGAGAACCAGCTATTCCGATCGTTCGGCAACCCAGGATTTTCAAAATCTGACCAGCAATGGAGCCCGTCGACCCAGCTGCTCCCGAGACCACCGCTAGGTCGCCGGCCTTGGGTCGCCCTACCTGGGTCACGCCCATATAGGCAGTGAGAGCGTTCATGCCCACTGGCCCCTGCGCTTCAACGAGTGAGAGCTCGTCGAGCACTGGCCTAACTGGCCACACGTCTGCGTTGAGGATCGTGTAGTCCTCCCACGCGGTGATCGCAGTGACGCGCTGGCCCTCGGCAAACCGTGGGTTATTGGACTTCACCACTACGCCCGCAGAAGTCGCGAGCATCGGGGTGCCGATACCAACCGTGGGATAGAAGCTATTCGAGGCGGGATCCATCCAGTTGCGCATGGTAGGCGCGTGCAAGAACAACTGGTTGCGAATGAGTACGTGACCAGGAGCCAAGTTCGAAGCATCCGGAATCTCGGATTCGCGGTACTCGAAGTCCTCTCGCACGGCCTTATCTGTTGGTCGGCGTGCCAAGAGCCACTGACGGTTCACGGTCATTCACAATCTCCTATTAGATCGGGCAAGCAACGGTCTCGAGCTGCAAGATTGCAAGCATGCGCCCGAATCCGATGAATTGTCCCGTCATCATGGCCAGCTCAAGAAAACCCTCATCACCGAACGTCTGACGCCACAACTTCACGTCTTCATCGGTGATGTTGTGGTGATCAAGAGCCATGCGCTCGGCGTAATTCAGCGCAATGCGCTCCTGCTCGCTCAGTGTGGATAGCCCAGACTCATCGACGCCGAGGGCACCGAAGGCCTCACTCTCCGAAACTGTGTCCAAAGCAAGTCGGGCTGCGGCGCACGTGTTGCAACCGTTGAGAGTTGCAATGTGCAGGCGCACGAGTTCCTTCAGACGGGCAGGGAGGACGCCGTTCTGGGTGTGCCATGGGTAGTAGAAGGAGAGGTAGTCCTCCAACAAACGCGGCTGGCCAGCAAACGCGCGCGCGACATTCTCCGTCGCCCAGTCACCCGGACGGGCACCATCATGCATACCGCGCAAGAACGGATCGAGCACATCAACTTCGGGAAGCGGAATACGAGACATGAGTCCTCCTAGAGTGTGGGAAGTTCGGTGTTCATGAGTGCATAGTCGTCCACGCGAGCGTAGAAGTACGGCGCAAAACTTGCCGCTGGGATCTTGGCTACGGAGCGAGCCTCAGCGAGCAGGTCGCCTTCTTGCCAGAAAGCGTCACGAACTTCGCCGAGCGGGATGCTTCCCAACGGATCGTGTTCAGTGCTCTCCAGCTTGATCTTGCCGGTGCCCCCCAGGTAGGTGTCGAAGTGCACGTCGAAGTCAGCGACGGTCAAGGTCGCATCATCCTCGAGGCCCACACCGTTAGTGGCGGGCTGCGCCTTGATGTTGAAGTTGACTCCGCGGGCGTCAGTGACGCCACGATCCTCAGTGAGATCGACTTCCAGCGTGATGAGGCGCTTGCCGAAGCGATCGACGAAGCCACTCGCCTTCTTGTGCCACTTGTGCACGCGGCTCTGGGCTAGCTTCTTAGGCTCGCCAAAAACTTCGCGGCCATAAAGGATCGCGGAGTCGATGTCCATGTACATAGCGATGACGTACTCGCCTTCGATGTCCCCGAAACGCGCCGGCACGTAGACGCCTGCGCCAGCGAAATCGCCCACGCAGTTGCTCTGCCAGCGGCCGACCATCACGCGCACGGTGTCACCATTGGGCTCGAGCGGAGCCGGGATGACCTGACGCAGCCATTCGGGGTCGGTCGCAGATACGACGGACAGCATCTGACAGTTCGTGAATCGTGGCT
>JBIHZU010000057.1:0-8387 GCA_044240285.1 Candidatus Nanopelagicales bacterium
TGCCTTCATTCTCGACAACAACCTCCCTGGACCAACGCCAGACGCACTCGTGCATGGATTTTCTACGGGCTTCATGTGGAGCACGGGCATTCTCGTCTTTGCCGGACTCATTTGGGTGTTCCTGGTCAACATGTCCAAGCACGACATGGCAGCAGGTGACGCGCCGAAGGCACACGTCGGCTGACTCGCGAAATGTCAGCGCCAAGGAGGCGCTGCGGGCACTGTTGCGATGTCGACCGGCTCGAGTCCAGCACCGTCTGCACGGCCGAGCATCCACGCCAGTATTTCGCCGGAATGGCCACGCACTCCTGTGCCGGAAGCCCCGATGATCTCGATGCGCAGACCGTCGGTCTCGATCCAGTTGACCGGGAATGCGCCACCTTCGCGAAAGTCTGCGACGACGATAGGGATGAAGTACTCCGCGAGGCGGCTTGGCCAGTCGCGCCATGTGTACGAGGGGATTCCTAGATCGGAGTGGTGGACGCTCACCTCAAGGAGTCGCTGCGGTGCTAGCCGCGAGGCGGGGACTTGGAGAACAGCCCCGAGGGTCACTGTCTGGTCCATGGCGTCTTCCTTGACGCCTCGCATATCGCGATCGAGTTGGGCAGCGGACTCGGCAATGGCTTCTAGATGTGCGATGGCAGGCCAAGGCGCATGCAACGTCACATCCGCATTGCGAGCCTCGCGAGAGGAATACATCGGGCGCTCGACCCCGTCGGTCAGATAGCGCGCAAGCCGGGCAAGCCCGTCAGCGTTGCCCTCGATATGCGCGAGCACATGACCGCGAGTCCAGCCGGTTAGTACAGCTGGCTTGCTGACTGATGCGTCATCCATAGCGGAGACCGTGGCGAGCAGTCGATCGGTCTCAATGGCGACCTCGTCAAGGTCGCGATGCCACTGGCTCATCTCACACACTCCGAGCTACGAGAAGTTTGATCTCACTCACACTGACGTCTTCGCCACGCTGGTTCACGATCCGGTGACTCCACGTCACAACTCCCGCGTCATCTCCACGATCAACTTTGTCGGTGACCTCGGTTTCGACATGAATCGTGTCTCCGATGAAAGTGGGCTTGAGGAAGCGCAGACGGTCAAAGCCATAGAGCGCTTGGGTGTACGGAGACACAAACGGTGTAAGCCCGGTCGAAATGGATAACACCAGCATGCCGTGTGCGATGCGCTGACCAAACCGACCAGCTGCTGCGTACTCGGCATCTGAATGCAGTTGCTGCCAGTCGCCACTGAGCATCGCAAATTGCACGATGTCGGCTTCGGTGATCGTGCGTCCTCGCGTGACGTTGCGGTCGCCTACGTTGATCTGCTCGTACGGCTTCTCGATCACTTAGGTCTCCTCAAGGCTGTTGGCAGGGATTTATACGAGCGTACTGCCAACTAGTCGAGGCGAGGAGCTTCGGGATGTCCTTGCCGAGCAGCATTATTCATTGAGTAGCGTGGCTTCCGTGAATGGGTCGAAGCCGTGAGTGTCGCGGCGGGTCGCGAGGCCGACATTCGGCCGGGGGCAGTACTTGCAGCGTCGGTAGTGACTCAGGCGACGGTCTCTGCGATGTTCCAGGGCCTGCCAGCCCTCGGCCCTGCTCTGCAAACAACTTTCGGACTCAACACTGCGACGGTCGGCATCATGCTCGGGTGCGTGAGTGTTGGCGCGGCTACCGTTGTGATTTTCTGGGGCAGATTGCTTGATCGAACGACTGACAGGTTTATTGCTGCGGTGGGGCTCTTTGGTTCAGCGCTATTCCTCATGTGTGCAGCATTTGCTGCACGAATGTCTACATCGTGGGTGACAGCCATCTGTCTCGTGGCAGCAGGAGGGCTCGCCGTAGCTCCCTCGCTTGCCATTACGAGTGGTATGGCTCGTGCATTCAAAGGCACGAAGCGTTTCGGTCTCGCCTTTGGCATTCGCCAAGCGGCGGTTCCTGTCGGGGGAGTGCTCGCAAGTGTCACGCTGCCAGTGATCGCCTACAGCCACGGACTGTCTTTGCCGTTCGTGGTCCTTGCTATAGCCATGGCGGTCAGCGGAGTCTACGTACTTTTCGTCATTCGGTACGGCGAGCGGACTCCTCGAATTGCACAATTGCCATCTGCCGATTGGCATCGGATTATTCCGTTACTAGTGAGCTGCGCTCTTTACACATTCACGCAAATTGGAATCTTGGCTCTTCTCACTCTTTTTCTCTTCAACGAGCGCGGCTGGGATCCGCGAACCGCGGCACTCATTTACTCAATCGTGATGGCTTCCGCGATTGGCTCACGTATTGCTGTCGGCCACCTGGCTGATCGGCTTGTGGGTGGCGCCTTAAGAATTTATCGAGTGATCGGCATAGTCACAGCGCTATTGCTGATCGCTTCAGCTGCGACGGCGCACTTTTCTATAGTCGTACCGCTTATCGTCCTTGCCGCGATTTCAGGAATGACGTGGAATCCACTGATCTTTGCCCTCACGGTGCAAGCGGTACCGCCGGCACGTCTTGGCGCAACACAAGGGGTCGTCACGTCGGTTATCTTCCTCGGCGCAGGACTCGCCCCGATTGTCATCGCTCCCATCACCAGCGCCACTTCGTGGTCGGTGGGGTGGCTGATTCTTGCGGCGGCGTGCATCGTCGGCGCTGTTATTGCGAGGGTAGGTAAAGCTCAGTCGAGGTAGTGGACCCCGGTGAGTTCCTCGCTTGCAAGCCAGAGTTGCGTCGCATTGTCGCGGTTGCGCGCCGCACTAGACATTCCGACTTCTTTGGGGTGGCCCCGCATCTCGCCGATACCGCTTGGGCCGATGTATGAACCACCGGCCACGCTCGTGTTGGTCGCTGCATACAACGTGGGGAGAGCGCCCATCTCCGCTGTCTGGGCCATAACGCGATCACCAAGGCCATAGAACTTGTGTCGGAAGCCGCCTCCGTTGAGGGTGGCGGAGGTGCTTTGGAGATTGGTGGAGGCGTAGCCCGGATGAGCTGCTACGGAGAATGCCGCGATTCCGGCTCGTTCAAATCTGCGTTCGAGTTCACTCATGAAGAGCAGATTGGCGAGCTTGCTCTGCCCGTATGCCCCCCAAGCGCTGTACTTCTGCTCGCCCATGAGGTCGTCGAAGTGCATCCGACCCATGCGATGGGCACCTGACGAGACGGAGACAACTCGGGAGCCCGGGGTCGCCGTGATGGCGGGCAAGAGCAATCCGGTGAGCGCGAAATGTCCGAGGTGGTTGGTTCCGAACTGCATTTCGAAGCCGTCAACCGTCAGCGCGCGCGGGATGGCCATGACGCCCGCGTTGTTGACGAGGAGATCGAGCCGAGAATGTGCCCCTAACCAGCCAGCGGCAAATTCGCGGACGGCGCCGAGATCAGCCACGTCGAGGCGCTGGACGTCGACCTGAGCCCCGGCATGCCGAGCCCGGATGGCGGTGGCGACATGCTCGCCACGAGCCGTGTCCCGCACCGCGAGGGTGACCTCGGCCCCATGGATCGCAAGTTCGGCGGCCGTGACTAGACCCAATCCGGAGGTTGATCCGGTCACGATCGCTCGTCGACCGCTAAGGTTCGGGATGTCTGACGTTGTCCACTTCATGAGGCTGATTCAACACGCTGACGCCCATCGCCGCTCTGCGGACTGCTGAATTGGGGCGCCCATGAGGGGGCGTGTACTCTTTCTCATCGGGTCCACGCGGCCCACGGCCCCAATAGCTCAGTCGGCAGAGCATCTCCATGGTAAGGAGAAGGTCTACGGTTCAATTCCGTATTGGGGCTCGGATGGAGTTGAGTGGCCCAGTCAAGTGGCTGAGTCGCGCTGCACCAGCCAAGCGGCGGGGTAGCTCAGCCTGGTAGAGCAAGCGGCTCATAATCGCTGTGTCGCCGGTTCAAGTCCGGCCCTCGCTACTGAATGATGTACGACCCGAAGCACCACCAGTGGGCGCCAGCCCAACTGTCACGAGAAGGGCAATGCCGTGGCCAAGGCCAGCGACGTTCGACCGAAGATCACCCTGGCCTGCCAGGACTGCAAGGAGCGCAACTACATCACCAAGAAGAACCGGCGCAACGATCCGGATCGTCTGGAGATGAGTAAGTTCTGCCCCAAGTGCAACAAGCACACAGTGCATCGCGAGACTCGCTGACGTGGCTCTCAACCCTGATTTCGTCGGTCGGACGTACCCGCCGGTCGGCACCTATCAGGTAGGTCGCGAAAAGATTCGCGAATTCGCGACTGCGATCGGAGACAGCAATCCGCTGTTCCACGATGTGGATGCCGCGAGCGCTGCTGGCTATGCGGACGTCATCGCGCCGCCGACGTTTGCCTTTGCTCTGGCGTTCCAAGCGATGATCTCGGTTGTATCCGACCCGGAGTTGGGGCTTGACTACTCCCGTGTCGTGCACGGCGAAGAGAAGTTCATCTACGCTCGACCAATCGTTGCTGGTGACGAACTTGTCGTGGCAACGGTTATCGACACGATTCGCGCCGCGGCAGGCAACGACATGATCACCGTCCGCAGCGATATCGCCACGGTCGCGGGAGAGCACGTAGTCACGACTTATTCGCTCACTGTCGCTCGCGGTACGGCCTGAGAGGAACTCGATGCCCACATTCGCTCAGGTCAACGTCGGCGACGCGCTGCCGGCCCAGGAGTTCCCGATCACTCGCCTCAACCTCGTGAAGTACTGCGGCGCTTCGGGTGACTTCAACTACATCCACTGGAGTGAGAGTTTCGCCAACGAGGTTGGGCTCCCCGGTGTCATCTCGCATGGCATGTTCACCATGGCCGAGGCGGGTCGTGTTGTGACTGACTGGATCGGTGATCCGGGCCAGTTGTGTGAGTACTCGGTGCGATTCACTCGCCCCGTTGCGGTGCCTGACGATCTGGTGGGGACTGCGATTTCCGTTTCGGGCACGGTTGCTGAAAAGCTTGATGACAATCGCGTCAAAGTGGACCTCACGGCCACGTGCAAGGGCGAGACAGTCCTTGGTCGGGCCTACGCCATCGTTCGACTTCCTTAACGGGCGTGGAGATATGAGATTCGCCGAACTCCCTGAAGTCTCATCGTCAGAATTCACTCATCAGGTTTCTCTCGGTGTGATCGTCGATGGCTGGCCTGAGGACACGGCCACCTGTATTCGTGCGTTACTCGCTCATGCGCCCACAGACGTTCGCGTCATCGCGCTCGATCTCGGTGATGTTGATGGTGCCGGTGCAGTCCTTGACCAATTTGTGACGGCAAGTGTGGGCCGCCTTCAGGTCGTCCATGTTGAGGAGACCCTTCACGACGTTGGCTGGGCAGCTGCGCGCACAGCGCTACTTAAACTCGATACCGCGGAGATCCACGGCGTTCTAGACCTCTCCACGGTTTTCGACGGTGATGCCGTGACTCCACTCCTTGACGCGTTCGGCGATGTGACTGTGGTGGCCTCCGGGTGGCGCGGGGTCAACATGGACACGACCGACTGGTACTCATTCGTGGATGCTGGGCCGGGTGAGGTTGACGCGTTGCTCGGTTATTACTTTCTCGTACGGCGCGATGCGGGCATCGCCACTCCTCCGCATCCAAAGGCTCACTTCTATCGAAACGCCGAACTTGAATGGGGACTCGCGCTTCGTGCCGCCGGTGGCCGCATCGTGGCCCCAGTGGATGGCCTACCTGCCCACCAGGATCGCCACCGTGGCTACCACGACAGCGATCCCGACTACCGTGACGCGGAGTCTAAGAAGACTTACATGCGCATGCTCAAGCGATTTAAGGGGCGCGACGAGATTTTGGCGCCGCGATGACTTCGCAGATACGTCTCGACGTTCCGCTGGCCGATCTCACCACAATGCGTGTAGGTGGTCACGCTCGAGATCTGGTCGAAGTCCACACTGCTGAGGAACTCATCGAAGCCGTATCCAGTGCAGATACCGAAGGCATCCCACTTTTTGTGCTGGCAGGTGGCAGCAATGTGGTCATCGCTGATGAGGGCTTCGCTGGTCGGGTAGTGCTCGTGCGCTCCCGAGGTGTTGAGCCGGATGTCACTGATTGTTACGGCGCGTGGGTCACTGTCGCAGCGGGGGAGACGTGGACCGATTTCGTAGAGTTGGCGGTGCAGGAGGAGTGGGTCGGCGTTGAGGCGCTGGCTGGCATTCCGGGATCTGTGGGTGCAACGCCAGTTCAGAACGTAGGTGCTTATGGCCAGGAGGTCGCGAGCACGATTGCCCGTGTTGAGGCCTATGACCGGCAGACCCGTCGCCGCGAAGTGATTCCGGTGGCCGATTGCGGTTTTTCCTACCGGACATCGCGGTTCAAGGGATCCGACCGCTACGTCATCTTGTCTGTCGCTTTTCAATTCAAGCGCGGGGATCTTTCCGAGGCAATTGCCTATCCAGAACTCGCGCGGTCTCTTGGTGTCGAGATTGGTGCTCGTGTACCAATGACAAGACTGCGCGATGCCGTGCTTGAACTGCGCGCGTCCAAAGGAATGGTTTTGAGCGAGGCAGACCGAGACACGTGGAGTGCGGGCTCATTCTTTCTCAACCCGATTGTGTCGACCGATTTTACGCTCCCAGCCGATGCGCCGACTTGGGCAACCGGTGATGGAGTCAAGGTCAGTGCAGCGTGGCTCATCGAACGCGCGGGCTTCGGCCGCGGTTTCTCACTCGCAGGTTCACGTGCAGCAGTCTCTGGCAAGCACACGCTCGCGATTACGAATCGTGGCGGCGCCACCACTCGAGAAGTTCTGGATTTAGCGCGCGCGATCAAAACTGGCGTTCACGCAGCCTTTGGCATCACGTTGCAGAGCGAGCCGACTCTTGTCGGTTGCGAGATCTAACTCTCCTGCTGAGCGACGAAGTTCCACAAGTCGTACGTATCCAAATCGATAGCGCGATTGCCGTTTGTCTCCAGCGCGATGGCAATCTGGGTGCGGTGCTCGATGGAGTGATAAATCGCCTGCGCCAGAACCATCGAACGAGGCTTTGAATTCATGCCGTCCTCGTCCTCGAAGTCGACCATCTCGTCGGGGAGCGTGGACTGCTCGATCAAAGTCTCATACATCCGTTGAAGGTAGGCACTCATCTCCGCAACATCTGCCGCACTCTCTGGCTCTCGCAGTTCGGTCCACTTCGAGCCGATGAGGATGTAGCAGTACCATTCGGCACCCTGAAGGATGTGCATCGCAATGTGCGCAACTGACCATTCAGGTGACGCATAACTGCTCTTGAGCGCTGGCTTCGGCAACTCCTGAAGCACACTGAAAAGTTTTGCGTCAGCCCACGCCATGTGGCGCAGTGACATGTCCAGGGAAATCACTGCGGGTCCTCTCGTTAGGACAGCAATTTTTGAATGCGTGATACGCCTTCAACTAGATCGGCATCGCCGAGTGCGTAGGAGAGGCGAATGTAGCCAGGTGTTCCGAATGCTTCGCCAGGCACGACGGCAACCTCAGCTTCTTCGAGAATGATCGCGGCAAGTTCCGCGGACGAGTTCGCGACCCGACCTTTGATGTCTCGACCTAGTGCTCTCTTAACCGATGGGTAGCAGTAGAAGGCACCCTCGGGTTCGGGGCACTCGAAGCCCGGCACCGCGCGCAGCATTTCGACCATCAGTTTGCGGCGGCGATCGAAGGCGACCTTCATCTCATCAACCGCAGATAGGTCGCCATTAAGCGCAGCGATAGCAGCAACCTGTGAAACGTTCGCGACATTAGACGTCGCGTGCGACTGCAGGTTGGTGGCGGCCTTCACTAGATCGTCAGGGCCAATGATCCAGCCCACTCGCCAACCAGTCATGGCATATGTTTTCGCGACGCCATTGACTACAACGCATTTGTCCGCGAGGCCAGGGACCAGTACCGGCAGCGATGCGAACTGTGCGTCTCCGTAGACGAGGTGTTCATAGATTTCGTCGGTGACGACCCAAAGATCATTGGCGAGGGCCCACTCGCCGATGGCCTTCACCAGATCCGGCGGGTAGACCGCGCCAGTGGGGTTAGACGGCGAAACAAACACCAGCACCTTCGTACGCGGCGTACGCGCGGCCTCTAGCTGCTCGATGGTGGCCCGGTAGCCGGTGGTTTCGTCAGTCATGACGACGACCGGGACCCCGCCGGCGAGCTTGATTGCTTCTGGGTACGTGGTCCAGTACGGCGCCTGCAGCAGTACCTCGTCATCTGGGTCAAGGAGTGCCGCGAAGGCGTTGTAAAGGGCCTGCTTTCCACCGTTTGTCACGAGGACTTGGGAAGCCTTGATGTCATAACCGGAATCGCGCTTGGTCTTGGCCACGATGGCGTCCTTGAGTGCGGGGAGGCCACCGGCCGGGGTGTACCTGTGCCATTGCGGGTCACGGGCCGCGTTGATCGCTGCCTCGACGATGTAGTCGGGCGTGGGGAAGTCCGGCTCGCCGGCCCCAAAACCGATGACC
>JBIHZU010000059.1:0-8379 GCA_044240285.1 Candidatus Nanopelagicales bacterium
GCCACGTTGGAGTGGATCGACATGCTCATATCGACGTACGTCGTGAATCCGTAATCACTCGCAAAGCCGTAGCTATTCCAAATATCGGTATCCACAGAAACGGCAGACCTGCGCCTCGCGCTTGATCGTCTCGGCGCAATCCGGGCATTTCTTCGTCGGAATCGCCGACCTGCCGAGAGCGCGCTGCCAGAAGGATGGCTGCGCGGTGCCGTTCTCGATGTCGTCGATAGACGCCACCGCATAGCGCGCTAGCTGCTCCGCACTCTCACGGTCCTTGCCCGATGAGGCTTCGGCTATCTGAGTGCTGAGGTCGGCAGCCCGACGCAGCACTTCGACATCCTTACGGCGTAGTGCGTCGAGCACCACGTTCCAGGCAAGCCGGAGTGCCTTGCCGTTCTTGCCGGCAGCCAACTCGGCTTCGATCCGCGCAAGATCCTCGAGACCGCTCATGGCGGAAGGCTATCTCGTCGCGTGCCGTAGCGAAATCATCCTGTGTTGGGCTCAGGATCTGGGATGACTGCTGAAGCCACCTGGCACTCTTTGCCGGCGCAATCCCTCAGCGCATTCCACTCGGCAAGCAGTGCGGCCTTGACCTCGGCATAGCGAGAGTTGTTCGCGACAGACTCCATTTCATATGGATCAATCTCGCGGTCATATAGCTCTTCGAAGCCATCCTCGTACTTCCAGTAGGAGTATCTCGAGTCGCGTACGCCATTAAACATCGGAAGTGGCTCTCCGCTGGGAGCACTCTGAGGGCCACTTGACAGGAGAAGAGTGCGATTTACGATCGGCGTCCCAGCCGTGAGAATCTTGCGTAGCGAGATGCCGTCAGGCACGCGTCCAGTGGCCTTCACGCCCGCAAAATCAAGCACAGTCGGCGTGACGTCCATCAGGGTCACCATCTGATCAACACGTGCGCCTGCCTGTATGCCTGGTCCACGCATGATGAACGGAATGTTGAGCGCAGGCTCGTACGGGAAGTACTTGCCCTTGCTGATCCGGTGCTGACCGAGCACGTAGCCATTGTCGCCAACAAAGACAATGTAGGTATTGTCGAGCTGATTCGTTTGACGCAGCGTGTTGATGATGCCCTCGACAGCCTGGTCAACCGCGAGTAGCGACTGACGACGCTGACGATTGTCGTCCTTGAGGTCCTGGATCTTCTCATCAGAAAGAATGGGCAATGCCTGAATGAATGGATGCTTGTCACTGACGTCGGCTTCATTGAAGCTTGGATCGTTGTCGAGTTTCTCGTTTCTCAACGAGTTCTGATGACGAGGAGCTGGACGTGGCGGGATGGTCTGGATGCCCGTGGCGGGATCCGGATCATCTGCGTCAACCATTTGACTGGGGTTCTTGCCGTACTTTTTGAGCAGGTTCTTGATTGCGGATTCTATCAGTGGCTTCGTCTCAACATGAGGTGCGAGAAAGGCAACCTGCAGATAGAACGGTCCGTCCTCCTTGGCCTGTTCCTTGATGACAGTCTCAGCAATTCCGCGGTAGACATCGGTCGAGTAGAACTCGGGGTTCTCGACATTGAACTTGCCATAGACATTGCTTCCGTCTGGTTCGTTGAGACGGTAGCCCCACATCTGGTAGGTCGACAGGTCAGTCGAGCCGTGCCATTCAGACCAGCCCTGAGGATCGCGAGCTAGCGGATTGTTGATGTAGCCGTAGCCGTTGATGTATTTGCCAATGTGCACCGTGTGGTAGCCGGCGTTCTTCAGCCATGCGCCAACAAACTTCTTGCCGTTGTTTTTCTCCCACACGCCATAGCCACCTGATGGCGGAAAGTTTGCCTGCACTTTGTTGTTGTGAGGATAGGCAGCAGACATCATCGCGGCTCGTGATGGACAACAAATGGCGAACGGAGTCATCATCTGCGTGAAAATTGTGCCCTTGTCACGCATTAGTCGCTTAGTACGCGACATGACAGACAGATCTTGCACCGTCTGGTCATCGGTCTGGATGATCACGAAATTGGGACGGTTGTCTTTGGCTGAGGGCGAGGCGGGGGCCGGTGCCAGTGCGGCGGTGACCGGTAGTGGTTGGGCGATGACCGAGGCACCCGTCGCGCCGAGCGTAAGGGCGAGAGCCGCAACACCAGTGATGAGTAGGGCGCGCTTAGACACGTAAGGCTCCTTCGTGGTCAGGTAACCGAAGACTACGACGTATGGCCTTTGACGTCCACTTCTGCTACTCCAACAGATTTCGAAGTCGCACCTGAAGACGTGATAGTCATGAATCTGGGACCGCCGGTTGAGGGGAGTCGACCTGTCGTCTAGGTCTTCAGTCGCTCCGCGATAACTTCGGGGATCCGAATCGGTCGGCCCGAAGTGGGATCAATCACGGCCAGTTGCGAAGTGGCTTCCGCGACTAGTTCGCCGTTCTCGTCCAGGATCCGGTACGCGAGTGAGTAGGTCGCGCGCGTCAACGAAATGAGGCTGACCTCAATCATGATCGGCTCGCGTGAATAGCTCAGCGGCTTGATGTGGTGAATCTCCTGCTTCACCACAATCTGGGCGAAGTCCGTATTCACAATGGCGCCGATGTCGTTCATCTGAACGACACGGGCCTCTTGAAGGTAGTCGTGGTAGACGACATTGTTGACGTGGCCTAGTGGGTCCAAATCACTGAACCTTCGGAGGATTGGGACTACGACCATGGGCTCTAGTTTAGCGGGCGTGTAGCGTCTGCGGCATGGATGCCAATCTTCGACGAAAACTCCGCTTTTCCATGGTGTTGCAGGGGTCTGGGGCCCTTATGCTCTTGGTCGCATTCGTGCTTCGGGTGACCTCCTCTGGCCTCGATGTAGTCGCGGTAGTTTTTCTTCTATGCAGTCTGGGTGCAGGAGTATTCGCCGTCGTTCTGTTCAAACGGGCCAGGCAACTCTCTCCGCCCGCGGCTGAGCAGGAGCTCTCAGGATAAGTAGCAGACGCCGTCGATAATGATGTGGCGCGGAGCTGCGAGACAGGCCGCTTGCTCGGCGCTGATATCGCTGAACGTCACTTGGAGGGTGTGCGGACCGGTCACATTGCGGAAGGTCCACGAGCTGGGTGCGCTTGCTTGAACCTCACCATCGACCACGACGCGCAGCACTGAATTGCCGGTGGCAGGCGTGAACGTGAACGTGATCGTGGAGCCATCTGAGACCGTCTGATCGCCACTCGGAGAGATGGTGCCGCGGCCAGCTGTGCGCACAGTGATGTTCTGCGAGTCCGCAACGAAACGAGCGGTGACGTCGATCGCTGACTTTACGTCTGTGTCCGTACGCGTCGCTGTGGTGATGCCGTCACTCCACGAGCTGAACTGATAGCCGGAGTCAGCGACTGCTGTGACCGCGGTTGCTGAGGTTCCCCACTCAACTTGTTGAGCAGTACTGTCAGAAATGGAACCACCTGAATTGGCGGAGTAGGTGACAATGAATTTTTTAAGTTTAAAGTTTGCGGTCACCCTGAGGTCTTTTGTCTTGTCATCAACTCTCGGATTTGCACTGGCTCCATCAGACCAGCCGGTAAACACGCAGCAGTCGTTTGCGACAGCGTGTACCGAAGGAAATACCGCGCCGCACGGCTTAGTCGGGGATATGTATGTGGCCGCATCCTCGCGGTAGCCTGTTTCATAAACGAATCCATAACTCTGCGAGCTCACGCTGTAGTTATGTTCAACGTCACGCTTCATGAAATGTGCCTCTAAAGAGATATCACTACGGACGTCTTCTTCGACGCGTTCGTTCTGGAATGGGTTCGTAGGCCAATCGGAGGAGCCGCTCATGTACCACTGACCTTCTGAGCAGGGCCCTGGCACCATTGTGACTGGTTGCGAGGATTCCCCGGCGGCCACAATTTGAAGGGTTGGCCCTGTGATTGTCCCGCTGCCGTTTTGATACTTGCTTGTGTTTACGGAGTAGGTCACTTTGTATGTCTTAGCGGGTTGCGCAGTCACTTGGAAGGTGACCTGACTTGATGCCGCTAAAAACGTTTCCGTCGCTGACTGCGATGCCGTGATTGTGCAGGTGCCCTCGGTCAATGCCACCACCTGCGTCGAGCCCATGGGAATCGAGCACACGTCCAAGGTCTGTGACGCGAAGGAGATGGGAGCGTCGCTGGTAGATGTTGCGGTCAATGCTTTGGAGAGCGTCTTCTCCATGTCGCCGGGGCTCGTGAATGTGATCGTCGCTGTGATCGGTTGAGCTGCCGAATTCGTTGCGGAGGAACCTGCGGCACCTGAACCAGATGAGGTCCCGCCACTCGCCCCGCCACACGCGGCGAGGCCAATGGAGCAAGCGACCGCCACGGCGAGAACCGTCGAAACCTTGAACGATGTGAGTTTCACAGCAATCTCCTCAGGGCCAAATTTCCCCCGAGCGTAGAGCAATCCCTACAGGTTTGTCCCCTCAACAGGTGAGTGGCGGACTCCGCCATTGGAGGCCAGCCGGATTGGTGAAAGTCAACGTGGATTCGGGATTGCCGTGCAGGGTCCAGTTGCCCTCGTGCACTAGGTGGTGATGGTGGTGACAGAGCCCGGCGAGGTTATTGGTCGTTGTGGGACCGCCTCGGGCCCAGTGAATGACGTGGTGAATCTCGTGAATCGGACTGTGACATCCGGGGTAGCGGCAGACTCCACCATCGCGGGTGAGGACGTAGCGACGTAGTTTGGGAGAGATCGTGCGCACTGATGCGGAGATCGTGTCGACGCAGCCTCGTGGGTCAAGGCTGATCAGGCGAGTGGTCGAATCGCAGGAGATGCGTCGTGCGGTCTCGGCGGTGATCGGCGTGACGGGCTGACCGGTGAAGTTCTCAATCCAGCCAGGGAGTGCGCCCGTGTCGTCGCGCTCGCTGATCAGGGACTCAGTCGGGATAGTGATGTGTACGACTGGCCGCTCGCCGTGCGCATCAGGCAGCCCGTCTGGGCCAGCCACGCGTGATGCGACGGCAATGATGTGAGCGAGGGCAGACATATTGCGCTGGGACAGGCTCGGCTTGTCGATGAGGAACCCCGGGGGAGTCTCGCCCTTCGGCTCGCGAGTCGCCTCACGGGCGGCTGCCAACGCACTGAGCAGCGCCTCGCCGACCTCGGGTGAGAGCAGCCCGTCGAGGCGTACGTAGCCGTCGAGGCAACGTGAGGCATGCAGACCTACGGAGTCTCGCCGCTTTTGCGCGTCAGCGTCATCCATCGCCTGCGGGTCTAGGGCATGCAGGTGTTCGAAGAGGATGCGGCCGAACTCTTCGGGCTCGACCCCTGAGGCGGCATAGGCCAGGTCGGCCTCGATCGCCGTGAGCCCATCACGCAGGTGGGGGAAAGACTTGTGAGCATCGGTGAGGACCGCGACGTGACCCCAAGTGACGGTGCCGTCCGCCCACGCGGCGGTCATCAACGGGCATGTATCTCGAGCCTTGGATTGCACGATCAGACGGCCAGATGCAGCGGCGCCTTCGCCGGTGCGGGCCCGCAGCCATGCCTTGGGAGTCGCAAAGCCTTCGTTATTCCATTCACCGCTGGCAGCATGCACGCCGACAACATCTGCCAGAGCAGCTTCGAGCCGGCGACGTTCTGCGGCTAGCGCAATGGCGATTTCGCCCGCACCCTGACCGGTGGCGTTCGTGACTCCGTCAGCGCCCACGGCTGCAAGTGCGACGACTTGGTCCATCGCGACGGCAAGCGCATCGATTGCCTGATGCATCGACACACATGGTGCAACACGTGGTCGTGCATCGCGCGGGGTGACCTCGACGCGCCGGCGCGAATTGCGACGTCGAGTAGGAGCAGCAACGGACATGGAATGGCACCTTCGAACGGGGTGGACAGCAACACAACGACCCGTAATTCAGAACCCAATGAGATTTACATCTCGGACATAAGCAACTCAAAATACGTGCTCTCGATCGAGAGCTCCACCGTATGCAGAAATACTAAATCATGCGACTGACAATGGCAAGTATTTACACAAAGTTTTTTACAAGAATGTGCATAAAAAGTCTTACTGCGTATGCGATTTCTGCCAGAGCGTACGCAACTGTGGAAGCCGCTCGATATCCACAGCTGCGGCCCAATCTGAAGACGCTCGTGACTCCGTACGCCATGACCTAAGTGCAGCGCGAGCAAGATCTGGATTACGGCGAATGCGTCGCGCGATCTCCATAGCCGTTTCAAGCACGGACTCTTGCGGCACTGCGCGCCAGGCCAACCCGAGACGTACGGCGTCATCGCCGGTGAGCTGCTCGCCAAAGATCGATAAAGCTGCTGCCGTGTCTTGACCGACGTAACGTTCGAGTAGATGGAAGTGACCGCCACCGGGATGGATACCGATCCGCAGGAAGCCCGACATCAACTTCGCGTCATGCGCAACGACACGCAGCGTCGCTGCCAAAGCCAGATTGAGTCCGGCACCCACGGCACCACCGTGTATGGCCGCGATGGTCGGGGTGGCAATCGAGCCGAAGGTGACGAAGGAGTCGTAGATCGTGCGTAGGCCCGACCAGGAGTCCTCGCTGAAGGGCTCATCGCCCACAGCAGTCAGCGTCGCCAGATCGCCACCAGAGCAGAAGTCGACCCCAGCGCCGTTCAAGACTGTCGCCGCGACAGAGCGATCCGCATCAATGTCGCGTAAGACCGCGATGAACTCCTCGGCCATCGGCACTGTGAACGCATTTCGGCGCTCAGGTGCGTTCAGGGTGATTAGCGCGACGCCGTCGATAGCCTCAACTAGGACTTCATTACTCATCATGGACTCCCTCAGGTTCAGAATGAAATTATCCCATCCCTGCTTTGTCCCCTGCCCCTTGTGTGCCTCCGAGGAATCAAGGCGACAAGGGCCTAACGTGCATCTGAGCTGAGCTTCAGCGGGCGGCCGCTGAGCTGACACCTGGAGGCACCTCATGGACAACGGTCTCGCGCGCAAACTGATCGCAGAGCTCGTCGGTACTTTCCTACTCGTCTTCCTCGCAGTAGGCGCAGCTGTCTTCGGCATCGCGGCGATGATCGGCAAGGACCAGCAGGGTCCAGGCGCGGGCATCGTCGGTGTCGCAATGGCATTTGGTCTGGTGCTTCTTGGCATCGCCTATGCCTTCGGGCCGATCTCGGGAGCACATGTCAATCCAGCGGTCACCCTCGCGATGCTCGTCGGGCGCCGGATGCCAGCGAAGGAAGCAGTTGGCTATTGGATCGTGCAGTTCATCGGTGCGATTGCTGCAGGAGCCCTACTCAAGCTCTTTGTTTCGTCCTTTGGTGTCACGGACTACACCGGCGGGCTCGGTACAAACTCCTACGACAACGGCGCGATCAATATGGGCGGAGCATTCGTCCTTGAGGTGGTGCTCACCGCCGCATTTGTGCTCGTGATCCTCCTGGTCACCGAGCGCATTGCAGCACCAGGTTTCGCTGGCATCGCGATTGGCCTCACGCTTACACTCGTGCACCTTGTCGGGATTCCGCTGACCGGCACTTCAGTGAATCCGGCTCGTTCGCTTGGGCCAGCCCTCTTTGAAGGCGGCACAGCGCTGTCTCAGGTGTGGCTCTTCATCGTGGCACCACTCGTTGGCGCACTTATCGCCGTGGCGTTGTGGAAGATCACCCGCAAGGACGAGGCCATGCCCGAGGCACAGGTCGCCGGTTCAGAGCGCGAGTAATTAAGCCGGGCGCTTGCCGCCGTAGCGCTTCTTGCCATGCTGGAAGCCGTACGTCTTCGGCTTGTCACGGCGTGAACCACTTGAACGGGAAGGTTCTGGCTTTGGGTGCCACGGCACGCCACTTGGTTCGCGTGAACCTGTGATCGACACGAGCTCCTTGGCATGTGGCTCAACGCGAACGAATGCCGCGTCAACGCCGGCCTTTTCGGTGAGCGACTTGACCACGTGCTTTTGCTTGGAGGTCGTGAGTGTCACCACAGTGCCTGACTCGCCTGCGCGTGCTGTGCGACCGGCACGGTGCAAGTAGTCCTTCGGGTCTGCCGGGGGATCGACGTGTACGACCAGTGAAATGTCATCAACATGGATTCCGCGAGCGGCTACGTCAGTGGCAACGAGCGTCAATGTCTCGCCGGAACGGAAGTCGTTGAGCGTGCGAGTGCGCACAGCCTGCGACTTGCCACCATGCAACGAGCCCACCGGAACGCCCTGAAGCGCAAGCTTGTCTGCGAGGCGATCAGCGCCGCGCTGCGTGCGGACGAAGAAGAGCGTGCGGCCATCGCGCGCGGCAATCTGGGCCGTGACGATGTCCTTGTGCTCAGGATGCATGACCAGCACGTGATGGTCCATCGTGGTGACCGACGCAGTCTCGGTGTCGACCGAGTGCTGAACCGGATCCTTCAAGTAGGACTTCACCAAACTTTGTACGCGCTTATCGAGCGTTGCGCTGAAGAGAAGCCGTTGGCCCTTTGCT
>JBIHZU010000004.1:0-25164 GCA_044240285.1 Candidatus Nanopelagicales bacterium
TGCGACGAGACCGACCAGCAACGACTTCTTCGTAGAATTCGCAATAGACGGAACCATGCGCAATGGAGTCTCGACGTAGCGATAGGCCAAGTAGGCAGGGATAAAGGCGAGCAGTGGCAGCCAGATAAGCTTGAGCCAGTTGTCGGTGGTCCATGCAATATCGAGTGCCACGCTGCCCAAAATCAGCACTGGCCAGTGCCAGAGGTACCAGGAATACGAGATGCGGCCCATCGCCTGCATAGGACGTAGCCGGAACAACACACCTGGGCCCCAGCCGATGCCACCTGTGCCGGCGATTAACATCAACACCGTCGCGATGACCGGGATCATGGCGGTCCAACCGGGGAATGGCATGGTCTTTTGTAGAAAGAAAACTCCCCAGAGCAGAAACGCCAGCCCGGCCCAGCCCATAGTGCTGCGTAGCCACTGCGGGATGCGGGCGATCTGCACAACAGCGACGCCGACCATGGCTCCTGCCGCGAATTCCCACGCGCGAGTGGGCATCAGGAAGAACGCGACGGGCTCGGACACATTGGTCAGCCACACGTTAAGGATGAAGGACAGGACGAACACAATCCCCATCACGACCAACGTGACCGGGATGATCAACGCGTTGGTGTGCTCGCGACCACGCTTGCTTGCCCGGCGATACAGGAAGAACGCAATAGCGAACAAGAGCAGCGGCCAGACAAGGTAGAACTGCTCCTCCACGCCGAGAGTCCAAAAGTGCAGCACCGGACTCGGGATTTCGGTAGCCGCGAAGTAGTCAGTGCTCGTCCGAATAAATAACAGGTTGGCGACGTACACGGCCGCAGCACTGATGCCTAGTCCTGCGTCCCTGTGCTCAACGGACGGCAAAATAATGAAACTGGCAATGCCTGTGACGACTAGTACGAGCCCAGCTGCGGGGAGCAAACGCCTTGCTCGACGGCCCCAGAACTGGCCAAGAGCCACGCGACCGGTCTTACGGATTTCGCGAATAACGAGCCCCGTGATCAAGAATCCCGAGAGCATGAAGAACACGTCCACGCTGATGAATCCACCGGGGACGAACGGCGCTCTGGCGTGATACAGGATGATGATCGCGAGGGTCAGGGCACGCATTCCCTCGATATCCGGTCGAAAACCGTGGCCGACCTCGACGGTCGGCTTTGCCGGAGTCCCCGCAACAGCCGTGGCCACGCATTTCCTCTCGTCCGATGCCGCTTCGGCCCACCCTAACCGCGTGGCAGTCCTCAGCCGGGCTCCCTGACGCCCACGGCTGCATCGCGTCGTGCCCGTGTACTCTTGAGGGGCGGCGATGAGCGGCATGGGCGATTGGCGCAGGGGTTAGCGCGCTTCCTTGACATGGAAGAGGTCACAGGTTCGATTCCTGTATCGCCCACCAAGAGGAGCTCATTGACGCTCCGCACATTGATAAGAAGTCAAATAGTTTGATGTCCACGGTATTATGCGTTCATGGGTATCAGCGTGGGGGCGTCCCCGGTCCGATTCGTCACAGCCGCGAGCCTCTTTGACGGCCACGATGCGGCCATCAACATCATGCGCAGGATCTTGCAGGCGCAAGGCGCGGAGGTCATCCACCTCGGTCACGACCGCAGTGTCGAACAAATAGTTCGCGCCGCGATTAGCGAGGACGCGCATGCCGTAGCGGTGTCGTCCTACCAAGGTGGCCACGTCGAATACTTCACCTACCTCGCGGACCAGCTGGCAGAACAGGGCGCAAGTCACATCAAGATCTTCGGTGGTGGTGGTGGCGTCATCGTGCCTGAGGAGATTGCCCTACTTGCGCAGCGCGGCATTCGGATCTTCTCCCCCGAGGACGGCCAGCGTCTAGGACTAGACGGAATGATCGCCGAGATGATCACCGCAGCACGCGCAGATCTCGGCGCTACGCCCGCCAACCTCGAGGCCCTGATCTCTGGCGACGTCCCAGCACTAGCCCGAACGATCACCATGTTGGAAAGCGATCAAGCAAGCAGCGTCTTCCTTTCCAGCGTTGCATCAGCGGCGGCAAATTCGGTTGCCCCGGTGCTCGGTATCACCGGCACAGGGGGTTCCGGCAAATCCAGTTTGACCGACGAACTGCTACTTCGCATCCGCCAGGAATACGAGGGCAAGTTGCGTGTTGCTGTCATTGCGATCGATCCGACTCGCCGCCGAGCCGGTGGGGCGTTATTGGGCGACCGCATTCGGATGAACTCGGTGGATTTTGATTCGATCTACTTCAGGTCACTGGCCACTCGGGATTCTGAATCAGAGATCCCGCACAATCTTGCAAAGATTGTCGAAGCCTGTCGCGCGGCTGGATACGACTTGATCATTGTCGAGACGCCAGGCATTGGCCAGGGCAGCGCCGGTGTGGTCCCATTCGTGGACGCCACCCTCTATGTTATGACGCCTGAATACGGTGCCGCATCCCAACTCGAGAAGATTGACATGCTCGACTACGCAGATGTCGTGGCGATCAATAAGTATGAGCGCCGTGGCGCAGAAGACGCTCGACGTGACGTGGGTCGTCAGTTGGTCCGCAATCGTCAGGCATTCACAAGCACCTGGGAGGACATGCCGGTCTTTGGCACCTCGGCGGCTCGATTCAACGACGATGGACTCACCGCGCTATATGTCTGTCTGCGCGATGTGCTCGTGGACCGCGGCATGCGCTCGCCCGACCAACCGTGGCCAGCCGGCAGCGCCAAGGCATCTAGCAACCTACGCACGATTGTTCCGCCCGCGCGTGAGCGTTATCTTTCGGAGATTTCCGCAGCCGTACGTGGGCATCACGCTCAGACAGAACAACAGGCATCGATTGCCGCACGCATTCAGCATCTCGAGTCGGCGGCCCACGAACTCGGACCCGATGCCGCCACAGACGCCACCGCTAAGGCACATGCGCTTCGAAACAGTCTCGCGGCTGAATACGCTGAGCAACTCGATGCGTGGCCTGCCGTCCGGGCTGAGTACGAGGCTGCTGAACTCGTGACGACAGTTCGAGACCGCGAACTTCGCGCACCTTTGCAGCGCACTTCCCTCTCTGGCACGCAGATTCCACGTGTGTCGCTGCCGCAGACGGATTCCCACGCGGACTTGGTCCACTACTTCGGCAAGGAAAATCTTCCCGGCCGATTCCCGTTCACCGCCGGTGTTTTCCCACTCAAGCGCGACGGCGAGGCACCCGCGCGGATGTTCGCGGGTGAAGGTGACTGCGAGCGCACCAATCGGCGCTTCCACTTGCTTGCCGAGGGCCAGCCCGCCACCCGCCTGTCCACGGCGTTCGACTCCGTCACGCTCTACGGGCGCGATCCAGATCTTCGCCCCGACATCTACGGCAAGGTCGGCACATCCGGTGTCAGCATCGCCACGCTGGATGACATGCGCGGACTATTCGCGGGCTTCGATTTGTGCGACCCCAAGACTTCTGTGTCCATGACCATCAACGGTCCCGCGCCCACGATTCTCGCGATGTACCTCAATGCCGCTATCGACCAACAGGTGGATTTATTTGCTGCCCGCGAGGGACGCTCCCCTAGCGACGAAGAGGTCCAGGGCATTCGTGCGCTTGTTTTCACCACAATTCGTGGGACTGTGCAGGCCGATATCCTGAAGGAAGATCAAGGGCAAAACACCTGCATCTTCTCCACGGAGTTTGCACTGCGCTGCATGTCGGATGTGCAGGAATGGTTCATCGCTAATCGCGTGCGCAACTTCTATTCGGTCTCGATTTCGGGTTATCACATCGCTGAAGCCGGGGCGAACCCTATTTCGCAACTGGCATTCACTCTGTCCAATGCGTTCACCTACGTCGAGGCCTACCGGGCTCGCGGTATGGACGTCAACGATTTCGCGCCGAGTTTTTCGTTCTTCTTCTCTAATGGCATGGACCCGGAATACACCGTGATTGGCCGCGTGGCACGTCGGATTTGGGCCATCGCCATGCGCGACCTCTACGGTGCCGATGATCGCGCCCAGCGACTGAAGTACCACGTTCAAACATCGGGCAGGTCCCTACACGCGCAAGAGATGGCCTTCAACGACATTCGCACCACCCTGCAAGCCCTCTGCGCGCTGTATGACAATGCGAATTCCTTGCACACGAATGCATACGACGAGGCTGTCACCACGCCATCGTCGGCTTCAGTGCGCCGTGCGCTTGCCATTCAGATGATCATCGATCAGGAGTGGGGCCTCTCGAGCAACGAGAACCCACTTCAAGGCTCCTACATCGTCGACTACCTCACCGATGCCCTTGAGGAGGCCGTACTGACCGAGTTCGACCGCATCTCCGAGCGGGGTGGAGTCCTCGGCGC
This sequence comes from Candidatus Nanopelagicales bacterium, assembly GCA_044240285.1. GTDB lineage: Bacteria > Actinomycetota > Actinomycetes > S36-B12 > S36-B12 > CAINMH01. The sequence goes on from JBIHZU010000004.1 coordinate 4,308, forward strand.
GATGGAAACTGGCTATCAGCGAGGACGAATCCAGGACGAGTCAATGTTGTACGAGCATCGCAAGCACGATGGATCACTCCCGATCATCGGCGTGAACACGTTCATTGATCCCCACTCGGGTGAAGAGGAGCAGGGATCTATCGCGCTTGCGCGAGCCACCGAACAGGAGAAGGAGTCCCAGCTCTCTCGCTTGGCTCGGTTCCACGGGCAAGACCCACTGGAAACCCAACGTCAACTCCAGCGACTCAAGGAAACTGCTCGCGCCGGCGGCAACGTGTTCGAGGTGTTAATGGACGCTGTCCGCCACTGCTCCCTGGGCCAGATTTCGGAGGCGTTCTTCGAAGTAGGCGGAAAGTACCGCAGAGGAGTATGACCGTGACCGGCAAACTCCCCTTCGACCCCATCGCCGAGGCCCATCGACAATGGGTGGCACACGAGTGGGCAGCGGCTGCCGACGGAATGGCCGCTGTGACATCGATTGTGCGAGCACAGCAGATTCTCTTTGGGCGGATTGATGCAACTCTCAAGCCATTCTCGCTTAGCTTCGCGCGCTATGAGATCTTGATGGTGCTGACCTTCAGTAGTCGAGGATCTATGCCAATGTCTCGTTTGGGGTCGAGGCTGCAGGTGCATCCGGCAAGTGTCACTAGCGCGGTAGAGCGGCTCGAAGATCAAGGTTTCGTCAACCGAGAACCAGATGCAGAGGATCGTCGTAAGGTTCTCGCCACTATCACCGAATCCGGCAGAGCGATTGCGTTGTCTGCGACCGAGGCGCTCAATGAACACGTCTTCACTTCGGTCGGGATCTCGACGCAGGAGACGGCCGAATTAGTTGCCGTTTTGGAGATTCTTCGTCGCAGCGCAGAGGACTTCTAAATCAACGATGGTTAGTTGAGCAATTCGAGCGCGGCGTACCATTCCATCTCGATCTCGGCGAGTTTCGCTTCCGCTTTGCGTAGCGCAGCGCCATCGGCCCGTAGCGCATCGTGATCTGTTGCGTGATCTTGCATGAGCTGATGGATCACTGCGACCTTTTCCTGTGCCGTCATCATCTTGCGCTCAAGTGAGGCGACCTGCTTGTTGATCTCTCGACGCTCTGCTGCAGAAAGTTCAGACACCCTCGCTGTTGGGGTCGACTGGGCCTTGGTGGCAGGCCCGCGGCTGCCAGAGAGCGATGCGCTTCTCAGTGCGAGGTACTCGTCAACTCCACCGGGCAGATCGCGTACGTCCCCATCGCCAAGAACAGCACGATAGGTCTCACATACCCGCTCAATGAAGTACCGATCGTGGGACACGATCAGAATCGTTCCAGCGAAGCCATCCAAGAGATCTTCCAGGGCGGCCAGGGTCTCCACATCGAAGTCGTTCGTAGGTTCGTCGAGGATCAAGACATTGGGCCCAGACATGAGTAGCCGGGTGAGTTGCAAACGTCGCCGCTCACCTCCAGAAAGGTCGCCGACTGGTGTCCATTGCGACCCGGCGTCGAACCCAAGGCGCTCACACAACGTCGAGGCGGACATTTCCCGGCCCTTACCGAGATCCACGAACTCGGCAACCTCTTGAACGGCTTCGAGAACGCGAAGATTGGGGTTGAGTTCGTCGAGGTGCTGAGACAGGTAGGCCGGTTTAACGGTCTTGCCAATAACTACCTTGCCTGAGTCCACTCGTTGGTCTCCCAGCAACGTCCGGATCAAGGTTGTCTTGCCCGCGCCGTTGGGCCCGAGGATTCCCACCCGATCGCCGGGGCCAACGCTCCAGGTGAGCCGATGGATCAACTCACGATCCCCCAGTGTCACGGAAATGTCTTGAGCGTCCATGACGGTGCGTCCCAGGCGAGCCGAAGCGAAATTGACCAGCTCGACGTCGTTGCGAGGAGGTGGTTCGGTGGCGATGAGGGAGTTTGCTGCATCAATCCGGAACTTCGGCTTAGTAGTCCGAGCAGGCGGCCCACGGCGCAGCCACGCGAGTTCCTTGCGGAGCAGGTTTGCTCGGCGCGCCTCCATGGTCGCGTCCTGCCGGGAGCGCTCAGCCTTAGCCAGCACATAGGCCGAGTAGCCACCGTCGTACTCCTCGATCTGTCCCCGAATGACCTCCCACGTTCGATCGGTCACCTCGTCTAGGAACCAGCGATCATGGGTAACCACGGCTAGCGCCGTGCTGCGCAGCCCTTTGAGGTGGCGGGCTAGCCAGGCAACTGCCTCAAGGTCAAGGTGGTTTGTGGGCTCGTCGAGTAGAAGAACATCGCATCCGTCGATGAGCAGGTGCGCTAATTCCACCCGGCGCAGTTCTCCGCCAGAGAGGCTGGTGAGTTCACGATCCAACACTGCATCTTCGAAACCACCGAGTAGCCCGGTAAGAACGTCGCGCGTTTTGCCATCGGCCGCCCATTCGTGGTCGAGCTGATCGCCGATCACTCGCATTCGAATGGTCACTCCGGGCGCTGGATCACCCACCTGCGCCAGCATTCCTACGCGCAGTCCCCCAGCATGAGTGACGCGGCCGGAGTCCACCGAAGCCCCGCTGAGCACTCGGAGCAGAGTCGACTTGCCTCCACCATTTCGCCCGACAATGCCGATGCGGTCGGCTTCGTTGAGCCCGAGGGAAACGTCGTCAAGAACAGCCTTGTGCGAGAAGGCCACTTGCACATGCTCGAGATTGATGTAGTTGCGGGCCACTGTCCGAAGCATGCCATGTAGGGTTCGGACGTGAGCATCGCCGTCCTCGTCTTCCTGATCATCGCCATAGTCCTCGCGCTGTTCGGCGTTGCCTTTGTCTTCTTAGGCATGTCAAGTGAGCGCGCCTACTGGTTCCAACGTGATCCCCATGGTGATCCGGCCAACGAGGCCACTCCTTTCGCTGGAGTCGCGAAGCGATCGTTCTCCATCGCTTTCTCCGACACCCGGGCTCCCCTACGGATCGCCGCCATCGGGGTCATCATGTGGTGGTGTGCGGCCATCTCGCTGGTCCTCACCGGCCTCCTCAGCCTGGTCAAGTAACCCCACCAGTCCCTCATAGATCCCCGACACACCTTAATCGTACTTGCGTTCGATAGGGTCGAGGGGGTTGAATGGACTGGTGGCGCCGTCTTCGGCAAGGCGTCATCCGCGGCCGCGGGATCCGAGATACCTCGGTTCCGCGGCCGTTCTCACATCGCAGATTAGATTGCGCCTTCGTGCCGTAACAGCGCCTCTTTGACGGCGACTCCGTATCCATACGCGCCAATGCCTCCCCCAGCGGGCACAACTCGATGACACGGCACAAATGGCGCGACGGAGTTTGTTGCACAGGCGGTTCCGACGGCACGAGAAGCTCGAGGACGGCCAGCGAGCATCGCAAGCTCTCCATAACTGACCGTCTCCCCCGCAGACACCTCTCGCATGACAGTCCACACCTGCTCGAAGAACTGCCCACCGTTCTGACGAACTTTCACTTGGTCAAGGCCGCGCAGATCACCGTCAAGCCATGCAGCAACCGCATCACTTACACCATCGATTCTCCGAGCCTTGCCTATCGGCGCAACTAAATCGATGGGATGGTGCGATTGCTCACCGAACCACGAAGACACGACGCAGTCATCGTCAGCAATGACAGTGAGAGGCACCCATGGGGTGAGGATTGTCGTGACCGCGAGCATGGTCAGCGCTTAAGGAGCATGTCCGAAACCACGAAAGCCAACTCCAGAGCCTGCTGGCGATTGAGCCGGGGATCGCACGCCGTCTCATAGCGCTCACCTAGGCCGTCCTCAGCCACGCCTTCAGTCCCACCTACGCACTCCGTCACGTCGTCACCAGTCAGTTCGACATGAATGCCACCGGGGAAAGATCCGATCGTGGCGTGCACATCAAAGAAACCTTGAACTTCATCGAGGACGTCGTCGAATGAACGAGTCTTGTGTCCGGAGGCCGCCTGCCTGGTGTTGCCGTGCATGGGATCACATACCCAGACCACCGGATGACCGCTTGCGTGAACCGACTCGACAATCTTTGGCAAAGTCGCGCGGATCTTGCCCGCGCCCATCCGGGTGATCAACGTCAATCTTCCGGGGATTCGCTCTGGATTCAGGCGCTCGGCGAGACTAACGACGTCTTCAGGTGTCGCAGTGGGACCGACCTTGACCCCGATGGGGTTACGAATTACCGAGGCGAAATGGAGGTGCGCACCGTCTGCTTGGCGGGTGCGCTCCCCAATCCACAGGAAGTGGCCCGACACGTCATAAGGAGTACCAGTACGCGAGTCGATACGGGTGAGCGCCTTCTCATAATCAAGACACAACGCTTCGTGCGCAGCATAGAAGTCGGCGCGATGGAACTCTTCGGGGTCTGCGCCACATGCCTGCATGAACGCCAACGCTCGCTCAATATCTTGAGCCATCTTCTCGTAGCGTTGACCGGCTGGAGAATCGCGAACGAAATCTTGGTTCCACGCATGCACCTGTCGAACGTCCGCATATCCCCCTTGGGTGAAGGCGCGAATCAGGTTGAGTGCCGATGCGGATGCGTTGTAGGTCCGCAGAAGACGCTGGGGATCAGGACGACGAGAGTTGGCATCGAACTCAATCGCATTGACCGCGTCACCAAAGTAGGACGGCAGTTCGACCCCATCGCGAGTCTCGGTAGGCGTCGAACGAGGTTTGAAGTATTGCCCGGCGACGCGACCCAGCTTGACGACTGGGAGCGAAGCTGCATAGGTCAACACCATCGACATCTGCAACACAGTCTTGAGCCTGGCGCGAATCGAATCGGCCGTGTTGGCAACGAAGGTCTCAGCGCAATCTCCACCAGTCAAGACAAATGCCTCGCCGCGAGTCGCAGCAGAGAGTCGTTCGGTGAGTGCGTCGCACTCTCCCGCGAAAACCAAAGGCGGCTGACGGCGCAACTCGGCGAGGGCATCGGCGAGGGCAGCCTCATCCGGCCACACAGGCTGTTGTGCAGCGGGGAGATCCGGCCAAGTCATGGACACCCTGAAAGGGTAGTCGCTCGCTCAGCCGAACAGGACCATGGCCTCCTCATAGCGGGCCAGCGGCACGGTCTTCAAAGTTGCGGTTGCCTCACTGAGTGACACCCGAACGATGTCGGTTCCTCGGAGGGCCACCATCGTGCCCCAGGCGCCGTCTTTGACAGCCTCAATGGCATGGAGCCCAAAGCGGGTGGCCAAGACGCGATCGAAAGAGGATGGCGTGCCACCTCGCTGGATGTGACCGAGTACGGCTGCGCGCGACTCTTTGCCGGTACGACGTTCGATCTCACTGGCAAGCCAATCACCAATACCGCTGAGTCGAACATGACCAAAGGCGTCGACAGTTGCATCCTTGGTCATGAGGTCACCATCGGAGGGAAGCGCGCCCTCTGCGACACAAATGATCGGCGCAAAACTCTGCCCGAAACGCGAGTCCACCCAGGCACACACCTGATCCATATCGAAGGGCACCTCCGGGATCAAAATCACGTTCGCGCCGCCGGCCATGCCTGAATGCAGCGCAATCCAACCCGCGTGACGACCCATTACCTCAATGACGAGAACTCGATGATGCGACTCAGCAGTGGTGTGGAGTCGATCGATTGCTTCCGTTGCAATACCTACGGCTGTGTCAAAACCGAACGTGTAATCGGTCGCATTGAGGTCGTTGTCAATGGTCTTCGGGACGCCCACCACATGAAAACCGAGTTCATGGAGAGCCTTTGCGACGCCGAGGGTGTCTTCGCCGCCGATTGCAACAAGCGCATCAACACCGAGTCCCTTGAGATTCTCCTCGATTCTCTCTACGCCACCCTCGATCTTGATCGGGTTGGTGCGAGACGAACCGAGGATGGTCCCGCCTCGCGGCAAAATTCCACGAACCGCCGCAACGTCAAGCGGCATCGTGACACCCTCGAGGGGCCCCTTCCAGCCGTCACGGAAGCCGACGAAGTCATATCCGTATTCCGAGACACCCTTGCGGACAACAGCGCGGATCACCGCATTGAGTCCCGGGCAATCTCCACCACCCGTGAGTACACCTACTCGCATGACGATCTCCTTTCGCAGATCACGTTAGCGAGTTGGTGTTTCAGTAACTACAGTGCCCATATGACAGTTCTTTCGGTCGACGCTGGCACCACCGGCGTCACGGCATTGCTGGTCGACGAGCGAGCCTGCGTCGTGGCGCGCGGCTACTCCGCCTTCCCTCAGCACTTCCCGAATGAAGGCTGGGTCGAGCATGATCTTGGTGAAATCTGGCAAGCGACATTGGCAGCTGTACGTGAGGTGTTGGCGATCGTTGCCCTCAATGCCGAGCTAGCCCCAACTGCGGTCGGAATCACCAACCAGCGTGAGACGGTGTGCTTATGGGACCGCGAGACCCTCGGGGCCGCTCGCCCGGCCATTGTCTGGCAGGACCGACGGACTGCATCACTGTGCGACCGGCTGAGGCCCATTCACGACGCGCGGGTGAGACACCTCACCGGACTGCGATTGGATCCATATTTCAGCGCAACCAAACTGCAATGGATCAGCGAAAACGACCCTCGGGTCTGGGGTCAAGTGACGTCAGGGCGAGTCGCTATCGGCACTGTGGATTCCTACCTCATGGCGCGTATGTCACGCGGCATGGTACATGCCACTGACGCAACCAACGCGTCGCGGACACTGCTATTCGATATACATCGCGGAGAGTGGAGTGCCGAATTATGTGGTCTATTCGGTGTGCCAATCGATGCGCTTCCCGAAATCGTTCCTTCCTTTGGTGAACTCGGGCACACAGATCCATCAGTGTTTCTTGGACTCAGCATCCCCATCACCGGTGTTGCCGGTGACCAGCAAGCGGCTCTTGTGGGGCAAGCGGGCTTCGATGTGGGCGATGCGAAATGCACCTACGGAACTGGTTCCTTTCTCCTTGCCAACACCGGATCGCACGCGGCCTTCTCTACAGGAGGCCTGCTGACCACAGTTGCTTTGGGTAATCCGGACGGCACGTTGACATACGCATTGGAAGGCTCTGTTTTCGTTACCGGTGCCGCGGTTCAGTGGCTACGGGATGGGCTAGGGATTATCGCGAGTGCCGAGGAGACAGAAGCCTTGGCCAATTCCGTGCCCGATTCGGACGGTGTGGTGTTCGTGCCCGCGCTCACGGGGCTAGGTGCCCCGTACTGGGATCCGTATGCACGTGGCGCGATTCTGGGTATCACCCGCGGCACAACACGCGCTCATCTGGCCCGGGCGACACTCGACGCAATCGCCTATTCGGTACACGACCTCGTTCACCTGATGCTCGATGAGGGAGGTATCCACCTTCCACGACTTGCAGTCGATGGCGGCGCCGCTGCAAATTCGCTGCTATGCCAGTTGCAGGCGAATGAACTACAGATTCCGGTTGAACGGCCCCTTGAGCTGCAATCGACCGGTCTCGGTGCGGCCTTCCTGGCTGGACTGGGCTCAGGCATGTGGTCATCGACGGACATCATCAAAGAAGCCCGTATTGTGGAGCGCACTTTCCCACCGGAGACCTACGATCCCCGTGGGTTCCAACGTTGGCACAACGCGGTCCGCCGAACAGCAGGGTGGGCCGAGGTCTAGTCCGTCGGAACCTTCTTGGCGATTTCCTTTGCCTTTGTGGCATACATGTCGACATATTCCTGCCGGGACAAATCCATCAGGGCATAGATGATTTCATCGGTCACGGAGCGCAGGATGAATCGGTCTCCACCGAGACCTTCGTAACGCGAGAAGTCAAGTGGCGCGCCAAAGCGCATGCCTACGCGGCGCACACGCGGCTTCACTTGCCCGGGGGGCTGGATCTCATAGGTGCCGATCATGGCGACCGGAATCACAGGCACGCCGGCTTCAAGGGCCATTCGTGCGACTCCCGTGCGACCGCGATAGAGGCGACCATCACCAGATCTTGTTCCCTCGGGGTAAATCCCCAGCAGATTGCCCTCATTGAGAATGCGTAGGGCCGTGAGCAGAGCCGCCTCCGACGCGCGACCTCCGGAACGATCGACCGGCACCTGACCCGCACCCGCAAAAAACATCTTCGTGAAGAGACCCTTTATGCCTCGGCCGGTGAAGTAGTCGCTCTTGGCGAGGAAAGTCACTTTCCGGCTAACCATAAGCGGCATGAAGAAGGAATCACTGAACGACAGGTGGTTGCTGACAATGATTGCGGGCCCTTGGGTAGGCACGTTTTCGACACCTTCGGTCCACGGGCGCCAGAGTATTCGCAGCCACGGTCCGATGAGAATGTGCTTCAGCACCCAGTAGAACACGAGTGAACCCTACGCTGGGGGTGTTCAGTTCCCCGACCAAGGAGCCCCAAATGACACTCATGCCCGGAGCAGAACCATTTGCCGCGGACGGGAGTTCCACGGGAGCACTCGTAATCCATGGCTTCACCGGTTCACCCAAGTCGATGCTGCCGCTGGCGCAGCGCCTCGCCAAAGAGGGCATGACGGTACGTCTTCCTAGACTCCCCGGCCATGGCACCCGATGGCAGGACATGAATCTCACGCGATGGGAGGACTGGTACGCCGAGGTTGATCGGGCATTTCGAGAACTCGCCGAGCGTTGCGACCGAGTATTCGTACTTGGACTGAGTATGGGCGGTTCTCTCACTCTTCGTCTCGCGGAGGAAAAGGGCGAAGCGGTCACTGGCATCGTGCTCATCAATGCTGCTGTGCACAGCGAGCGCAAGGACCGCCATCTACTCCCCCTCCTGCAAGCGATTGTCCCTTCGTTCCCGGGCATCAGCAACGACATCAAGAAGCCGGGGCAAGACGAGGGCGCTTACAGCAAAATTCCGTTAAAGGCCGCGTATTCGTTGTCGAAATTGTGGGCGGACGTGCGCCAGGACATCGACAAGGTGACTCAGCCAGCCCTCGTGTTTCGCAGCGAAGTGGACCACGTTGTAGAGCCCAGTAATGCAGAGTGGATCATGTCTCACATGCGATCAGCAGATAAGACACTGGTGGTGCTACCCGACTCCTATCACGTAGCGACTCTCGACAACGATGCCAGGACAATCGAAGATGCCAGCGTGTCCTTTATCCAGCGCATTTCGAGTAAGTGACGAGTGGTCCCATGCCCGACGACAACGAAGGACTCCCACAGGAGAAAGTCGACGCCGAGTGGCAGGGAATTATTGCTGGCTTCGGGGAAGCTCCGCGGATGCCTGCAGCCAACGACGACGTCCCCGGCGCGAAGCTGACACCAGCATCTAGCGATTGGGACCCGCTCGCAGAAGACACATCTACCTTTGAGCCGCCCGAGCCGCCGCCGATCCCGCGGCCACACCACGCTGTTGATCGCTTTGCTTGGGCCGGCGTCCTAGGTGGTCCTGTTGTCGTGCTCATTGCTTTTTTCTTCACCCTCCCGTCGTGGATCGCTGGACTTGGGGCCCTCGCGTTCGCTGGCGGATTCGCAACTCTCATCGCGCGCAAGAACGACGACGACCGAGATGGGCCACCTGATGGGGCAGTCGTCTGATCGGTTTAGCGTGTTTGGCCGAGGCGTTGCCGGGCTAGATCAGCCGCACCAATTAGCCCCGCCTGATTTCCCAACTCGGCGAGTTTCACTTCGGCACTGGGCAGGCGACCGGACCCCATTAACTGGCTGCGAAATGACGCCCGCAGTGGCACCAGAAGTACGTCGCCAGCGTCGCTGACTCCGCCACCGATGATGAACATTTCGGGATCGATCACGGCGGCTAAATCAGCCATGCCCCTGCCGAGCCAGTCCGCCACTCGCGCGAATGCTGCCAAGGCGACCGCGTCCCCGGCATGCGCAGCCTCGGTGACGTGCACGCCTTGGACGCCCTCAGGCGTTCCGTTGCCAAGTTGGAGTAGAAGCGAAGCGTCGCTTCGACGTTCGGTGGCCAACGCTCGTGCCTCGCGGACGAGGGCCGAGCCGCTGGCGTATTGCTCCCAGCATCCGGTACGACCACATCCGCAAGGCAGCCCGTTAGCGACCATCGTGATGTGACCGACTTCGCCCGCGACTCCATGCGCACCCGTTCGCAACTGCCCATTGAGCACGACACCGCCGCCCACACCGGTGCCGACGGTAATCATCACGATGTCGTTGACGGTTCGTCCTGCACCGAAACGAACCTCGCCCCATGCGGCTGCATTGCCGTCGTTTTCCAAAACGGTCATCAGGCGGGATTCGCGCTCCAGCAGAAAGTCGAGTGGCTCCTCAGCCCACCCTCCGTTGGGTGCCAGAAGTATGCGATCACGGGGGAAATCCAGGAGCGCAGCGATGCTGACCCCCAGCGAGCGACACTCACCTGCTGGGTCCAGTGACCGCACACAATCGCCAATGGAGTTCACAAGCGCGGCAACGTCGGACCGCTGGGTCGGGCGACGCTCTGTACGAAGGACCCGTCCTTGCTCGTCAACCACCCCAGCCAGAATCTTGGTGCCGCCAACGTCAACACCGAGCGAGAGAGCCATTACGACAACGCATCCACCCGCTTACGCAGGCCCTTCAGAGCGGTATCCACGATTACCTTCTCTGCCTTGCGCTTCAGCAGCCCGATCATGGGGATTTTCACATCAACTGCAAGGCGATATTCGACCTTCGTCGATTCATCGCCATTGTCGATCAGCGTGTAGGACCCATCCATCATGGTGAGCATGTCTCCCTTGGTGAGGATCCAGTGCACCGATGCGTCGCCTTTCCAGGTGTAATCCAGCTCGTAGGTGTCCTTGATTGGACCGCTGGCCAGATGGAAGCGAGCCTGGGTCGGGCGATCATCGGGTCCCGTGGACAGCACCTCGACGGCCGTGATGCCGTCGCTCCAGTCCGGGTACGCACCGAGATCGGCAATGACCGCCATGACCGTCTGGGGTGAGGCATCGATCACGATGCTGGACTCAGTTTGCTCGGCCATGGGGGAAGGCTATCGGTTGGGACGATTTTCGGGCTGCTTCTTCGCGCCTAAGCCGCCATGATCGCGTACGGTGCTCAGAACAAGTCAACCTCTACGACGGAGTTGCTGGATGAAAACCGAATTTAGTGTGCCCGCCCTCGTCCCCGCTTGCACCGCAGGCGGTCTAGCCGACCACGCCATCGAAGCCGCGGCCAAGAACCCCCATGGGGTTTCCTTGTCCATCCATCGCGGTGGTGCCTGGGTTAGTGTCAGCGCGCAGCAGTTCCTCGATGAGGTGCGTGCAGTAGCCAAAGGCATCATCGGCTCGGGCGTCCAAACCGGCCAGCGGGTGGGTGTCATGTCTCGCACACGCTACGAGTGGACCCTTGTCGATTTTGCGATTTGGTATGCCGGCTGTGTAAGCGTTCCGATTTACGAGACGTCATCGGCCGAACAGGTCGAGTGGATTCTCTCTGACTCAAACGCCGTTGCCCTCTTCGCGGAGAGCGAGAAGAACAAAGCCGTCTTCGATCAGGTGTCGAGTCGTGTGCCGGACGTGACCCGCTGTTGGGTTTTCGAATCCGAGGGAATCGCGCAGGTGAAGTCCTTGGGAACAAACGTCAGTGACGAGCAACTCGAGCAAGCTCGCGGGAGTGTTAATCCCGAAACATTGGCAACGATCATCTACACATCGGGAACCACCGGCCGGCCTAAGGGCTGCATGCTCACTCACCGAGCGTTCATGTTTGAGGTCGACAACGTGGTACAGGTCATGCCGGAGGTGTTCCTTGCCCCCGGCGCTTCCACATTGCTCTTCTTGCCGATCGCCCACGTCTTCGGGCGCCTCATTCAACTCGGCTGCATCCGGGCCGGCGTACGTCTCGGTCACTCGCCAGATGTCTCGAATCTCCTTGCCGACCTTCAAGGTTTCCAGCCCACTTTCATCCTCGCAGTGCCGCGCGTCTTCGAGAAGGTTTTTAACTCCGCACAGCAAAAGGCGACCGCCGATGGCAAAGGCAAAATCTTTGACAAGGCAGCAGCCATCGCTATTGCCTACAGCAAGTCCCTCGACGGCTCAGGTCCCGGAATCGGCCTGAAGGTGAAGCATGCGCTCTTCGACAAGCTGGTCTATTCGAAGCTTCGTGCAGCCATGGGTGGCCGAGTCGAATGGGCGGTCTCTGGCGGTGCGCCCCTCGGAGAGCGTCTGGGACATTTTTTCCGTGGCATCGGGATCACGATCCTCGAGGGATACGGTCTCACCGAAACCAGCGCGGCTCACACGGCTAACCGCCCCAAAAGCATTCGGGTGGGAAGTGTCGGAAAACCCATTCCTGGGGCTGCAGTACGCGTAGCCGCCGACGGCGAACTCATGCTGCTTGGTCCACACCTCTTCACGGGTTACTGGAACAACCCCGCTGCCACTGCGGAGGCGATTGAGCCCGACGGCTGGTTCCATTCCGGCGACATTGGTGAAATTGATGACGACGGTTATGTCCGCATCACCGGACGCAAAAAGGAACTGCTCGTCACCGCGGCAGGTAAGAACGTCGCACCTGCCGTTCTGGAGGATCGCATCCGCAGCAACTGGCTCATCAGCCAGTGCATGGTGGTAGGAGATGCCAAGCCATACATCGCAGCGCTCGTGACAGTTGACCCCGACGCTTTTCCTGCGTGGGTCAAGGCCGCCGGGAAACCTACCGGCTCGACGGTGGATTCACTCAAGAACGACGCTGACCTGCGCGCTGTGATTCAAGGAGCTGTCGACGAAGCCAACAAAGCTGTGTCACAAGCTGAGGCCGTGAAGAAATTCGCCATTGTCGGGGTGGACTGGACCGAAGAGGGTGGTCAGATGACGCCGTCGATGAAACTGAAGCGCAATGTCGTTATGGCCGAATTCGCTGCTGATGTAGACGCCCTGTACTCCTGACAAGGCATGATTGGCGCGTGACCCCGGCCAAGTTCTCTCGTCGCACATGGGAGGCACTTGGCCGATCAGGGGCCCTTCTCATCTGTCTCGTAATTGCAGTAAGCACAAGTCATCTCGATGTTGCCCGAGACGGATTGCTCATTCTCTTGGGCGTAGCGGTCATCGCTTCGGTCACCGCACAGCCGGTATGGCTTAGGTACTCCGTCATCTTGGGTGAGGCGGTTGCTGCAGCGCTCGTCGTCGGATTGGCGGCTGGGCCGCCCGAGGTGTATCTCACGTATCTCCTCGCCCCTGCCCTCGCGGGGGCCCTCAACCTCCGAGTTCTCGGCTTACTTACGTCACTAGGCGTCAGCACACTGACCTTGATCGTCGTGGTCGTTCTCAAGCTCAACAGCGCTGTCCCTGGCTCGGTTGTCTACTTGGAAATATGGCTAGCCGTCGTGGTCGCTGTTGCTCTTACGGGCCTTGCCATTCGGTACATCCGCAGCCGTACCGCATCCGGCAACACGGACTACGCCACAGCGAATCGTCTCCTCACGTCACTTCGTGATGTGGCCCGGCAATTGCCCAATGGACTCGACACAGTGAGCTTGGCAGAAACTGCGCTCGAGCGACTCTGCGAAGCTATCGATCTTTCCGCAGGTGCGGTGTACGTACGAACAGAGGGTGATGCCCTCTTGCCGGTCGCAACGACAGCGAACCTCACTGACGCCTGGCCCGCCTCAATCGATCGAGGCATCTGGGGACAAGCCTGGGATACCGGCGTCTCGGTCGCGCGGAGCGGTTCTTTTAGCCGACCGGGCCACGGCGTAGCGGCGGTCATCCCCTTAAGTTTAGGCGGCCGGAGGATTGGTGTGATCGCCTGCGAGGGCAGTGGGGAACTATGGGAGCCCGCTCAACTCTCAGCAGCGCAAGATATCGCCGACGACACAGCTTTGCGTATTGACACCGCTCGACTATTCGCCGAGGTCCAAGCTTTGGCGACGGCAGAGGAGCGACGCAGGCTCTCTCGAGAGATTCACGATGGGGTTGCCCAAGAAGTGGCAGCGCTTGGATTTCTCGTAGATGCCGCTCGGGCAAGCACTACTGATCCACTGGTGTCAGCAGACCTCAACCGGATCCGAGACGAACTCACGCGAATCACCACCGAACTTCGACTCTCTATCTTCGATCTGCGCAGTGAGTTGGGGACCGGCATGCGACTCGGCGAAGCCTTGGCTGAGTATGCCCGATCCGTCGGTTCCGCCTCGGGTCTCACTGTTCACTTGGTGCTCGAGGAGTCCCCTGCGAGATTGCCGCGCAGTGTTGAGGTCGAACTTCTGCGTATTGCGCAAGAGGCCATCACCAACACCCGTAAGCACGCCGAGGCACGCACCCTCTGGGTGACCTTGCGAGTCGACCCACCCAATGCCTACGTCCGTATCGCCGACGATGGTCGTGGCCTCACTGGGCGCAAAGGAGCGGACCATTTCGGACTCGATGTGATGCGGGAGCGCTCGGCACGTATCGGCGCCTTGTTAACGGTACGCCCCCGTGAGTCTGGCGGAACCATCGTCGAAGCCACCATAGGTGTCTCACCAAAACCCACTGCGCAATTGCCGTAGACCTGTCAACATGCTCCATTCGCGTAAGGAGGTTCTATGCCAATTTCGGTTTTGCTGATCGATGACCATCATTTGATCCGCGAGGGACTCCGACGCGCGTTCGAACGCGAAGGCGACTGTCCTGTCGTCGGCGAGGGAGGCACCGTTGCGGATGCAATCAGACAAGCTTCGCTTCTGATACCGGATGTCGCCATCATCGACGTACGCCTTCCCGATGGAAGCGGCCTTGACGCTATTCGCGCAATTCGTACGCAACATCCGGTGATGGGCCTTGTGGTGTTGACGATGTATGCCGGAGACGACCAGTTATTTGCGGCTTTGGAAGCAGGCGCCAGTGCCTTCGTGCCCAAGAACGCTCCCGCGGAGGACGTCATCTTGGCAGCCCGTCACGCGGCCGCCTCGCCTCGATCGTTCAGTGCTGCCGACCTCGCCGATGCCATGCGGCGACGTATGGAACCACGTGGCCCGCAATTGTCACCCCGCGAAAAGGAAGTCCTCCAGTTACTCGCTGACGGCTTCAGCGTCTCTGGCATCTCCAAACAACTCTTTATTAGTGAGTCCACAACAAAGACCCACATCTCCAAGGTCTACGACAAATTGGGGGCGGGCAATCGCGCGCAGGCGCTCATGTCCGCACTCAAATTGGGCCTATTGCGTCAATCGACGGAATAGTCCACGGCACAGCGCGCGCTCTGCTTCACGCCGAACGCCGCTGTCCTCCACGTGGGTTGCTACACACCAGGCGTAACGGCGGCACGAGGCCGGAATCAGCCAAAATCGCCAACGCAGTCTGCTCGGGGGCCTGCAATTCAAGTGCGCCTGGTGGACCCAACAGGACTGAGACCACGCAGTCTGTGCATGCCGCGCCCCGCACCTCACAAGTGCCACAGTCGATAACCACGTCTACTCCTCTGCTCAAGCAACAGGTCTAGTTCTAGAAAGAGCGTCACATAGGGGACTGACAGTTGCCCACGACGGAACGATTCGGCGGGGTGCCTACCCATTGTCGGATGCCTGACATAGCGTGTTGGACGTGATGACGACTGCCGCACAGTTGACGCTGGAGGACTTGGGCCAACCACTCTCTGACGTCACCTTTGTCGTGGTGGACCTCGAGACCACCGGTGGGGCTCCTACTGACGCGGGCATCACCGAATTTGGTGCCGTCCGCATCAAAGGCGGTGTCGTGGAGTCCGAATTCGCCACGTTGGTGAACCCCGGAGTTCCGATTCCGCCATTTATTGCCGCGCTCACGGGAATCACCAATGCGGCCGTAGCCGATGCCCCTCGCCTTGAAGCGGTCCTATCGACCTTCTGGGAGTTTGTATCCGGTGCCGTTCTTGTCGCACATAACGCCCCCTATGACATCGGCTTCCTCAAGGGTGCCTGCGCAAAAAACGACATCGAGTGGCCAGACCCCGTCGTTATCGACACGGTTCGCCTCGCGCGTCAAATTCTCCCCCGCGACGAGGTGCGAGATTGCAAACTCGCAACACTCGCGCGACACTTCAACGCTCCAGTCCAACCTACCCACCGCGCCCTTGACGATGCTCGCGCCACTGTGACCGTTCTTCATGCCTTGATTGAACGGGTCGGCCCACTGGGAGTCTCCAGTCTAGAAGACCTGCAAACGCTCACTGGTCGCGTCACGCTTGCGCGGCACAGTAAGCGATATCTAGCCGATGGTTTACCGAACTCACCGGGCGTCTACATCTTCGAAGCTGCTGATGGTGAAGCGCTATACGTCGGCACGTCGAAAGACTTGCGTTCACGAGTACGCACCTATTTCACCGCCTCTGAGCAACGGGCTCGAATGACCGAGATGATCAAGCTCGCCGAACGTGTTGTGCCGATCGTGTGTGCGACGCCGCTCGAGGCTCATATCCGAGAGATTCGTACCATCGCCGAGAGGCAGCCTCGTTTTAATCGCCGATCTCGGCATCCCGAGCGCGATGCGTGGCTCAAGCTCACCGTCGAGCCGTATCCACGTATCTCACTTGTCCGCCAAATCAGTGACGACATTCATCTCGGGGCTGCCTACATCGGCCCATACCGCGGTCGAGTCTCAGCCAACCTCGCAGCAGAAGCTTTGATTGAAGCAACGGGGCTGCGCACGTGCACGACTCGTCTTGCGAAGGCAGGAAAGCCCCGCGCTACCTGCGTGTTGGCCGATATTGGCCGATGCCTTGCGCCGTGTGCTGCTCCGACCACTGACTACGCAGATCGCGTGGATCAAGCTCGACTTGCGATGACCAATGACGTGCGTCCTACAGCTGACACCGTCAGTGTGAGGATGGCAGCTCTCGCGAAGGCAGAGCGTTACGAAGACGCGGCCTTGTGGCGCGAAAGACTTGCAGCATTTGCCCAAGGGGCCGCCCGTGCCCAGATGCTTCGACTCTTGGCACAGACGGAGCAGATTGTCGCCGCGTCGCCTACCAACGAAGGCGGTTGGGCCATTCACATCATTCGGCACGGACGCCTTGCCGCCGCGACACAGGTGCCGCCAGGAGTCGATCCTCGACCGCACATCGAATCACTCGCTGCAATCGCCGAGTGCGTCTCTTCTCCCATCCCGGGAGTCTCCGCAGCGCTCACTGAGGAGACGAATGTGATACGCGCATGGCTGTTCGACGGTCACACTCGACTAGTCGACGTCAGTGCGCCCCTGGAACTGCCCATACATGGGGGTGGCGCGCTGCATGCATCTTTACGGTCGTTACCGGGATCGAGCGGTCTCAATCCAGCGATGGAGGACACCCGCCGCGGATCCGGAAGTCAACGCCCCTCGCGCGCGCGGCAACTGCGCCGAGACTCTGTCGCGTAAAGATCCGACCTGCTCTTCGCCTCGTGCGGCCGAGTCAGCTACCAATGCTGCAGCGGCGTTGAGACACACCGTGTCTGCAATGGCGCCCAAACGATCCTCACGTTCTCCAGCTAGTACTCGTCGCAGGATGTCGGCGTTCTCCTCAGCTAGACCACCGCGCAAATCCCGGACAGTAATCCCGGACAGGCCGAAGTCAGATGGCTCCAGAGTGTCTCGTTCGAGTGCCCCACGGGTGGTATCCCAGACCTCGGTCACCACCTCAGGGCTGATCTCATCAAGACCATCCGTGCCACGGACGACCAGGGCACGCTGGCCGGCTGCCAATGCCGCCCCGGCAATCACCGGCGCGAGCCGGACATCCGCGCAGCCAATGAGAGCTCCTTGCGGACGGGCCGGGTTTGCCAGGGGGCCAAGAATATTGAAGACAGTCGGTACACCAATTTCCCGCCGCGGTGGACCCGCGAACCGCAGTGCCGGGTGAAAGGTGGGCGCGAATGCAAAAGCGATGCCCACAAGTTCTGCGCACTCGGCCACCTGAGCCGGAGTGAGATCTAGGGGCAGGCCAAGAGCCTCCAGGACATCGGCAGTTCCGGTGCTCGAGGAGGCTGCTCGATTGCCATGCTTGACAATCTTGGCACCTGAGGCAGCACACACCAGGGCGGCCATCGTGGAGATATTGACGGTCCCGGCCCGATCGCCCCCTGTGCCAACTACGTCCAGAATTGGCCCTGGGACCTCCAAAGGAACAGCGTGGCGGAGCATGGATTCCGCCAGGGCCGCCACCTCGTCAGGTGTTTCGCCTTTGGCGCGAAGGGCCACCGCGAACCCGGCAATCTGGGCTGGAGTTGCCTCGCCCGACATGATCTGTCCCATGGCCCACGAGGCCCAAGCGGCAGGCAAATCGCGCCGATCAAGGAGCGCGGCAAGTACGTCGGGAAACCCACCGGGCAGCTGTTCCATGACGCTATTGAGTTGCAACTACACGGCGACGGAGCAACGCCGCTACACAATCGGCCAATACAACGGCGTCGATTGGGTGCGGAACAACACCGTCGGCCCGCGACCAGGTCGCCAACCAAGCGTCCTGTGGGCGGCCGATAAGCACCAGGACTGGCGGGCATTCGAAGATTTCATCCTTGACCTGGCGGCACAGCCCCATGCCACCGATCGGGGCCGCTTCGCCGTCGAAAATTGCCAGATCTATGCCGCCGGCGTCCATGGCGGAGATGGCGGCTGCAGGTGTGGCGCATTCGGTGTAGGTGACCGAAGGCAACTCCGGCGATGGGCGACGGCCAAGCCCGGTCAAGACCCGCTCGCGAACATTGCGGTCGTGGCTGTAGAGCAGGATGGACAGGGGCTTCGGGGCGGTCGCAGAGGTGCTCACAGACATGAATGTTACCTACACCACCTACGGGGGGGCGTGTCACGTGGCACCCCCGGCTTCTGCCAGAATCAGAGACGTGGCAGCAACCTCTACACCGGCGCCTAGCGCACTAGCTCACGCACCGGCAAATCGCCCGAATATGGTCGCCGTAGGCACCATCATCTGGCTCTCCAGCGAGCTGATGTTCTTTGCGGCCCTCTTCGCGATGTACTTCACGCTGCGCTCGGTTAATCCAGGCGTATGGGCCGAAGAGACCGAACTGCTGAATATTCCCTTCGCAAGCGTCAACACCACGATTCTGGTGCTTTCATCCGTCACCTGCCAGCTGGGCGTCTTCGCCGCTGAGCGCGGCAACGTAAAGCTTCTGCGTCGCTGGTTCATCATCACCTTCATCATGGGCGCTGTCTTCATTGGCGGCCAGGTCACCGAATACACGGAGCTAGTTCATGAGGGCCTGACACTGTCGTCAAGCTCCTACGGCTCCGCCTTCTACCTCACCACGGGCTTCCATGGACTTCACGTCACGGGAGGGCTCATCGCCTTCCTTCTCGTGCTCGCCACCACGTACATCTCCAAGAAGTTCACGCATGATCACGCCTCGCGCGCGATCGTCGTGTCCTATTACTGGCACTTCGTTGACGTAGTGTGGATTGCACTGTTTGCCATGATTTACATCCTCCGCTAGAGAGTCGAAAGAGGTCGAGACAGGTGAAGTCATTGGTTGCCCGCAGGCGCCACCCGCTGGCCTTGGCACTGTTGCTCCTCTTTGCGCTGGCGGCCGTGGCCGGAATCTACGCAGTGGCCTCTGCGAGTGCTCCCGCAATTGCAAGCGACAGCACCCAGACGCAGGTGGAAGAGGGCAAAAAGCTTTACCTAGAGGGTTGTTCCTCATGCCACGGCTTGGGTGCCGAAGGCACCGTCAATGGTCCGACTTTGATCGGCGTCGGCGCGGCGGCCGTGGATTTCCAGGTCAGCAGCGGGCGTATGCCACTCGCCGCTCCCGGTGCCCAAGCTCAAGCTGGGCCGGCAATGTACGACGAGAAAGAAATTGCTCAGTTGGCCGCCTACGTGGCCTCTCTCGCCCCCGGGCCGCAGATTCCCACCGCCGAGGACCTCAATACTGACAACGTCGATGTCGCCCTGGGTGGTCTGCTCTTCCGCACCAATTGCGCGCAGTGCCATCAGGCCGCGGGAGGTGGCGGGGCCCTCACTCAGGGCAAGTACGCCCCTAGTTTGATGGGGTCTGAACCAAAAGAAATCTGGGAAGCCATGGTGACTGGTCCCCAGAGCATGCCGGTGTTCAGCGACAGCAGCATCACCCCCGATGACAAGCGCGCCATCATTGCTTACATCGAGGAGCTCCAGACCGCTTCTAGCCCCGGCGGCCTAGATCTTGGCCGCATCGGACCGGTCACCGAGACCGTCTTCTTGTTTACCGCCGTAGCCGCAGCGCTCGCTTTCGCCGCGATCTGGATTGGAATGAAGGCCCGATGACCGACGTGAACACCCACGAGCAGTCCGACCATCCAGCTTCGGGTGGCCGACTTCCCGTAGCGGATGTCCCCCACAAGCCGCGTCGCACAGATGTAGACCCCAGGGCGGCTCGTCGCGCTGAACGCCAGGTTGCGGGGATGTTCACTCTCTCCGTGCTTTTCGTCATTCTCTTTGTCGTCGCCTACGTCGCGATTCCCAAGGATGCCAACGTATACATCCCAGTGCTTGGCCTCGTGGGAGCTATGAATCTCGCATTGGGCGTCACCATGGGCGCGGCAGTGTTCCTCATCGGTGCTGGCGCGATCCAGTGGGCAAAAAAGCTCATGCCTGACGTTGAGGTCGTCCAAGAGCGTCATGAGTTGGCCTCCGAACCAGCCGACACGGCCGAAGCTGTCGATCAGTACGAGCGAGGCAAGGAGGAGTCCGGTTTCGCCGGTTACAAGATTATCCGCCGTAGCCTCCTAGGAGCATTGGCCCTCTTCCCCATCCCCCTCATCGTGTTGCTTCGCGATCTTTGGGTGCAGCCATCTGACACACCGAATCCCCAGGCCGAACTCGAGACCACAATCTGGCGAAAAGGCTCGCGCATCGTGGTGGATGGCTCCTATGCCCCGGTTAAGGCCAGCGATCTTCCCGTCGGGGGCCTGATCTCCGCGGTTCCAGAGAACCTGATGGAAGTCCAAGAAGAAGAGCACACCCTGAACGCCCGAGGGAAAGCCGCGATTCTTGTGGTCCGGATGCAACCTGATGAGATTCGATCACAGCAGGGCGAGAATTGGGATTA
>JBIHZU010000060.1:0-8291 GCA_044240285.1 Candidatus Nanopelagicales bacterium
TCTCTCAGTGATCTTCTCCTTTCCATCCTCGGTCCTGCCTCGGAGTCTGCAATCAGCCCTCCCGACAGACCCTTGGGAGAAAGCCGTCTGCTGATCAACGGGCGTCTGGTTGAAGCTCGTTCTGGTACCACCTTTGATAACGTCGATCCGACTTCCGAGGAGCGTCTAGGCGCGGTGTGCGATGCCGGCGTTAAGGATGCCCAAGAAGCAATTTATGCCGCTAGACGGTCGTTTGATTCCGGCATCTGGGACTCACCTGAATTTCGCAGGACCTGTCTAGTTCAGCTGCAGGACGCGCTACGCAGGCATGCAGCTGAGTATCGCGAATCCATGATCGCTGAGATCGGTTGTCCACGACGGATGACCTTTGCCGACCAGTACGACTACGCAGTGGACAAACTGGGCTTTTACTCAGATTTGCTCGACTCGTATGAATGGAGCATGACGCATCCGGCCGATCGTCTTCCCGGTGCGATCGTCTCAAAATCTTCACGACGAATACCCGTTGGTGTGGTTGCTGCGATAACTCCATGGAATCTTCCTGTCGAACTGATTCTTGCCAAAGTTGGCGGAGCGCTAGCCGCTGGATGCACCATGGTCATCAAGCCCTCGCCTCTCGCACCATGGGCAGGAACCCTCCTTGGGCGACTGATCGCCGAAGAAACCGACATTCCGGCCGGCGTTGTTAATGTCATCGCATCCTCCAATGTCAATGTGGGCGTCGAACTCACCAGCAATCCACAGGTGGACGCGATTGCGTTCACTGGGTCTACCGCAACAGGTCGTTCAGTGATGGCCGCAGCGGCTCAGGGACTTAAGCGAGTAAGTCTGGAGCTTGGCGGTAAGTCCGCGGCCATCATTCTTGATGACTTCAATATTGACGAGTTTCTACCAGTCGTGGCAGGAATGGCCTGTTTCAACTCTGGGCAGAGTTGCATCATGCCAAGCCGAATGCTGGTGCCCGCGTCCCTCCTTGATCAGTGCCTATCTGCGGCAACGGTAGGCATGAACGCCGTCACAGTTGGAGATCCGCGTTCTCTAGACACATTTATGGGTCCATTGATTAGCCACGACCAGCGTTCCCGAATCGAAGGAATGATCGAGGACGCGGTATCAGCCGGTGGCGAGGTTGTCGCGGGCGGCGGCCGTCCGAAGAACCTCGATCATGGCTTTTTTTTGGAGCCGACCTTGCTCGCTGGGCTTTCAGATGATGCAACTATTCTGCGCGAAGAAGTTTTTGGTCCCGTCGTGTGCGTCATCCCTTACTCAGATGTTGACGATGCAGTACGAATCGCTAACAGCAGCGAATTCGGACTGGCTGGATACGTGTGGAGCGGTTCCAATGAACGCGCAATGAGTGTGGGTCGGCGCATGCAAGCCGGAATGATCGGCATAAATGGCGGCATGTTTACGGCCGGTGACATGCCCTTTGGCGGCGTGAAGTCGAGCGGAATGGGACGAGAGTGGGGCGTGGCAGGAATGGAAGAGTTCCTAGACATTCAAACCATGGCCGTGCGAAATCCTGAGTGATTCAGAGCCCAAACAGCCTTTCGGCATTTCCGCCCATCACAGCGACGCGTTCCGGGCCTTCAGGAATGACCTCTTCGACATAATCCCGATGTCGCTTAATGTCAAAGGGGACCGGCGGGCCGTCCGTTCCAAAGCAGAGTTGCTGTGACCCGACGGTGTCTTGAGCTACGCGAAGAGCGCGAGCCCCAAAAGTCACCGTGTCCAGCCACAATTTGCGTACGTAGTGCGACGGCGGATGCGGCAAGTGCACCGCACCCCACGGTCCCAAGGGGGCATAGTCGCGAAGTTCATGACCAAAATCGAGTCGATCTGCGACCGTACAGATGGCTCCGCCGGCATGCGGACAAAGGAGTTTGAGGTCGTGCCTCTCCAGCACGCCCGTCAGAATCGCCCTCGCGAGAGTGAGCGTTGTATCGAGCGGTCGACCGCATACTTCGCCTAGCCGGTATTCACCCATGAGCTCCTGGCCAATGATGGAACCGGCTGGATGCAAGAAGATGGGGATCCCGCGACCAGCCATCTCCATCCAGAAAGATTCTGGTATCGAATCCAAATAGCTTCCCTGGTCACTCGTGGGAATTGCGACGCCGACCAGACCCAGTTCAACGACTCCGCGAAGTGCTTCCGCAAGATGTTCCTCACCACGCCACGGGCTGGCACTTGCCATACCGATAACCCGACCGCCCGTGCGCTGGGAGAGACTGGCGACAAAGTCGTTGTAGACGCGTGTTTGTGCGATATCCATGACATCCAGAGCGCCATACCAGATATGTGGATCTGACACGATTGCCTTCTCGACGCCGCCGTTATCCAACCTGCGTAAAAGGCCATCGAGGTCAAACATCGGTTCAGGCATTTTGCCGAACTCACGCCATTGTGGTGGATAAAGGTGAACGTGCACATCGACGGTTGTCACGCGCCAGACTCCTTTGCTCGCTCTGCCGCTGTCCGAAGCACACGTTCGAGGAGGCTCGTCGCGGCATCAACCTTCCACTCATTTCCTGCCAGTGGATGGGCGTGATGCACCCAACTCTTCGCAGCTTGTGCGATTGAGTCTTCTGATCTGCTGCCAACGAGTATTTCTTCCGCATCAGCAACTACCCATGGAGTAGGAGCAACGGCGCCTAGGACCACTCGTGCTCGAGAAATGACTCCATCATTGCCGTAAGTCAAACTTGCTGCTGCGGACACCATCGCGAAGTCGCCGCTTGATCGATTCAACTTCGCATACGCGATCCCTGAACCTGCCGTTGCATGTGGGATCAAAATCGACTGTATGAACTCCCCAGATGCCAGCACAGTCTCACCAGGTCCCTTATACAGACCAGTCATGAGAATTTTGCGCGGACCTTTAGCGCTCATAACATTTACTTCGGCGTTCATTGCGGTCAGGATCGTCGAAAGGTCAGAGGGAGTTACAGACTGACATCGATGGCCCTCGACAACAGCGTGGTAAAAGCGATGATCACCCGTCACTGCATAACAGGGACACGATGCGCCACCACGCTTGTAGCACATGAAGTCATTGCGTAGGAACCAACAGCGATTCAATTGACATAGATTTCCACCCACCGTGGCCATGGAACGGATTTGTGGATTTGCAATCTGATCAATTGCGTCTTGAATGACCTCAAATGGTGTCCCAGCGACATATGTAGACACGTCATCGAGTCTCGCAGCCGCCCCAAGGAGCAGTCCTGAACCATCGGTGGCGATAGTAGAGAGGCCAGGCACCACGGTTAAGTCGACAAGCGTACTAGCTGTCGCGACTCCTTGGCGGCGAGCCGGCATGAAGTCTGTGCCACCTCCGATGGCACGAGATCCCGATCTAGTGAGTGCCGCGGCTGTCTCTTCAACGGAAGCGGGCCGCTCAATGGCGGTAAGTGCAAGTGGAACTACCGGTCGAGCAAATCGCCGTCCTATACGGTGCAGCAGCCAATGCGCCCCAAGGGGATAGGCACGACGCATTCCTTCAATCCACCACCGACTCGGTCTACGCCAAAGGGAAACCCCACGCTTGGCCGAACCACCATGAAGCGCAGCGAGGACGCGGTCAGGCGTGGCAGGAAGTTCATACAGTCGCACGCCCGTTGCATGTGCGATCGCATTGGCGACCGCCGCTCCAGTTGGGACAAGCACAATCTCACCGACTCCCTTGGCCCCATAAGGTCCGTTGGGATCGACCTCCTCAATAAGAATCGACCGAATGGGGGGAAGGTCATCCGCTCTAGGGAGGGGATAAGAGATGTAGGAACGCGTCATCGACTGCCCACCTTCGAAGAGCAATTCCTCTCCGAGCGCCAGCCCAATGCCCATGGCCATTCCACCAACAATCTGACTCTCCATACCGATGGGGTTTATGGCTATACCAGAGTCGTGCACAGATACGGCATCAATGACCTTCACCTTGCCGGTCTCTCGATCCACTTCGACTTCTACGGCCTGAACAGCAAACGCATACGCACCCGAGATGTTTGCTACACCGGTTTCGCGATTGACGGCGTCGATAGTTAGCTCGATCTGCTCCTCAAGAGTCAGTAAGCCCGAGCAGTGCTGCTCTACGATGTGTGCGAATGACACTGCCTCGTCACCCGATACCACATAACCATCGCGGAGGACCGTGTCGTTGACATCTACGCCAAGAGTCACGGCACCAAGTTCGCGAAGTTTCTGTGCGGCTTTGCGTGCAACCGTCCCCACGGCGTGGCCACTCATGTACGTGCCTCGGCTCGACCAAGCGCCGAGTTCGTGCGGAGTCTGATGCGACTCCATAGTCAGGACAGTGATACGAGTCGAGTCGACTGCTAGTTCCTCTGCTGCAAACTGTGTCAGGAGGGTCTTTTGCCACGTGCCCGCATCCGCGCCACCGAAGCGAATCCGGATAACGCCATCGCCAGTGATGTCAATTGCTGCACCACTCCTGTTGGCGCCCTCGTAGATGTTTGCCCCAGATACGTGGATTGCCGCTGCAAAACCAACGCCTCTCCCCGAACCAGCCCACTTCTTCTTTTCGGCCCAACCAATTTCATCTCTTGCCCGCTCGAGACACTCCACGAGTCGCGCGGAGTGGATCTGCCATCCCACCGGCGTCACATCACCCGCTCGGTTAGCGTTGAGGATCCGGAAGTCGACGGGATCCATACCGAGTGCCGTAGCAATTTCGTCAGTTTGGGATTCGACCGCAAACGCAACTTGTGGACCGCCGTATCCGCGGAACTGTCCACCTGGCTGCTTATTTGTGTAGACGAGCCGCGCGTCTAGCTCTACGTCGGGGACTCTGAGCAGCGAGGCAATGACCTGCATTCCATTTGCCATGACTGACGGGCCTGAGTGGTTGTATGCACCATTGTCTACAAGTAGTTGAGCAGATCGCGCTGACAGCAAACCATCACGAGTTGCAAAAGTCTCCAGATCAATCATAAAGCTATGGCGACTCTTGGTGCAGGTGAACTCTTCCTCCCGAGTAAGCACGAGCCTCACCGGCCGACCGGACTTAATCGACAATGCCGCAGCTATGGCTTCGTATTCACAAATCTTGGACTTTGCGCCGAAGCCGCCACCCACAGCGATTTCGTGAATGACGATGCTTTCCAAATCGAGGTCCAATACGTGCGCAATCTCTTTACGCACAATGAACGGTGCTTGAGTATTCGTCCAGATCTCAAGAATTCGAGCTTCCGGCATCCACCTAGCAACAATGCTGCTGGTTTCCATCGTGGCATGTGTTTGTCGGCCAAAGCGATACTGGCCTTTGACGGAGACTTCACGTGGGCGCAGGGGGTCGGCCGCACCCCAATGAAAAACTCGATGAGCAGATACATTGCCCTTTGCGTGAATCTGCGGGGCATTGGGCTCTAGTGCTTCTTGTAATGTCGTCGCTGCACGCAGGGATTTATAGTTCACGTCTATACGTCGAAGAGCAAGTGCAGCAGCAGCAGCTGTTTCGGCTGCTATTCCCGCGATCTCCTCACCCACAAATCGCACCGTGCCTTGAGCAAGCACCCGCCGATCAGACATAGGCCCACCATGGTGGATATACGTCCGATCTGGGAGTTCGCTTCCGGTAACAATGGCAACCACGCCGGGCACTGCCATTGCTGCATTCACGTTTATTGAGCGAATTGTTGCGTGTGGATGGGGGCTTCGGAGGATCCGCGCATGCAGCATTCCAGGCAAATCAATATCGCCGGTGTAAAGCGCCGCGCCAGAAGTCTTGGCTTGCCAATCGACATTGAGTACACGCTGACCGATGGAACTAGCAGTTCGATTCTCTTGGGTAGCGGTCATTCGGCAACCTCACGAATCGCTGCGATGATCCCGTTGTATCCCGTACAGCGGCATACATTGCCATTCATCGCTTTTCGCAATTCAACATCTGTGTCTGGACAGCCACCACGAAGGATCGCTGTCGCACGAACAATTTGGCCAGGGGTGCAGAAACCGCACTGGAAAGCCCCGTGGCGAGCGAATGACTCTCGAAGCTCTGCGGACTCTTCTGCAACACCCTCAATCGTTTCAACACGCCCCTGCACGCGACTAGCGAGAGTAATGCAGGACAAGATCGCTTTGCCATCGACCAAGACGGTGCAGGCACCACACTCTCCACGACCGCATGATTCTTTTGTTCCAACGAGGCCACACTGATCACGCAAGTAGTCGAGCAAACGCAGATCCGCTGGCAATAGACTTTCGTCTATGGGCTCTCGATCATTGACTCTCACGCGACCCCTCCCATCAAATGTGTAGAACAGATTGATCGATTGAATTGTGCATGGTTTCGACCGCTGCCGCCCAACGAATGAGATCCCAATCTCGATAGGGACGCGCTATGAGCTGTGCAGCCGTAGGCAGCCCATCGCGCGAGAGTCCATTTGGCAGCGTAATCGCCGGGCAGGAGCTAGTGAGATTGAACGGGACTGTGAAGGCGACAATCCACCTGTCCGCCGATTCGACACCATTAACGATTGGTCCATGGTCGATGAAGTGGTCGCCACCTACGGGAGCAGCCATCTGAAGCGTCGGCATGAGGATTAGATCGAATTCACTGAAGATTGAACCCAGGACTCGATGGAGATCGGCAGACTGACGTCGTGCATCGACAGTGAACCCGTAATCTCGCGTTACTGGTTCGACATCAGCGATGAACCCATGGGTGAGGTCAGACAGTTCCGCTCCCACATCCCGCAATCTACGGGCCAGCGGCATATAGACCGCGCCAAAATTCAATTTAACTGCCGCAAAAATTTGCTCCCAGGTCCATGGGAACTCCATCTCCACGACTTGCGCACCAGCAGCGGAGATCAATTTCGCTGAGCGGCGCAGATTGCTTTCAACATCATGATCTGTCTGCAAGCCGGGTATTGAACAAATCAAAGCCACTTTGAGGCCCGATAACTGCCGATCTGGATCAGGGTCGAGCGGGGCTCGACCTGCAAGCTGAGTGGGATCTGTCCGCGCAATGACTCGAAACATGAGTTCGAGGTCGTGAACATCCCTAGCCATCGGTCCGTTATGTCCGACTGTTTCTAGATAGTCAGGTGCAGCCACCGGGACAACGCCGTGTGAAGGTTTCATACCCACGATTCCGCATGCCGCAGAGGGCATCCGTAACGATCCCGCCGAGTCAGTTCCTTGCGCGAGCGGCGTGGCAAAGGTTGCGAGGGCAGCAGCCGCACCACCACTGGACCCAGCGGTGCTGAAGGATCGATGCCAAGGATTGAGTGTTTCACCGAAGAGAAGGTTGTCCGTGACGGTGGCGCATCCGAATTCGGGGGTATTCGTTCTTGCGAATGGAATCGCCCCGGCGTCCAGAAGTGCTGTGACAGTCGGATCACTACTTGTTGCGATGTTGTCTCGGAGGAACACAGACCCCAGAGTGTGCGGTTGCCCTTCGTGCGCGGTCAACTCTTTCACCGCAAACGGAATCCCCTCAAGCGGACGTACCTCGCCTGACCGAATGCGACGCCCCGACTCATCGACACGCTCACGTGCGTAGTCAGCGAGGATGAAGGTGAACGGATTGATTCGCTCTTGAACCGCAGATGCTCGGCTGAGAAAGGAGTCCAGCACGGCTTGGGGAGCTAATTCGCCTCGCGCCAAAGCGGCGCCCAGATCACGCGCAGAAAGGCCACAGATCGGACCGGGCGGGAGCTCCTGATTTAGAGCGCAATGATCAACGAGCACGGAGAAAGTTTGCCATTTGAAATACAAATAAGCAACAGTCCTGGCGCCCTTAAAGTCGGGTAAGAGTCATAACAGCTCCGACTCTCACGTCCAATCCGCTAGAAAAGATGGGCGAATAGGTCCGGGCGGTTGTAGTGCCCGGCGTAGTCATGAACAATCTTGGGGATTATCACGGTGTCTGTGTCGATATCCGCATACACCAATTGCTCTGAGTCATCTGGCGCCTCAGCCAGCACCTGACCGGTAGGGCTGATAACACTCGCCCGGCCCCTTGCGAGGGGGGAGTTAAGGAACTCGCCTCCTGGGAGTGATCCATAGGCGCTGACCATTTCAGTGCTTACCGTCGAGACGGCATTTATGACAAAGCTCTTCATCGAATACGCGAGAGCTGCTGATACCAGTCTAATTACCGGTTGCATAGGAACAGCCGCACTGAAGTGCTGCGGCCAAGCAGCAACGTGGACCACTGGATATTCCCGGATTGCCGCGTACTGCGACAACGGATTTGAGTTCTCTCCACAAATGAGGGCTGACACCTGGCCGAACGGAGTGGGGAAGGCGCATGAACTTCCGGTATT
>JBIHZU010000061.1:0-8186 GCA_044240285.1 Candidatus Nanopelagicales bacterium
TCATTGCGGGACTTCTTGAGGTCTTCGAGTTGTTCGGTGAGGAAGCGGTGACGCTCCTCCATCGCATCAAACTCCTCAAGAGCCAAGGGATTGACCTTGCCGAGGAGGGCGAGCCCACGCTCGGCCTCCTTCAGCCGCTTTTCTTGCTCCACGCGGTTGTACGGTTGCGGCTCCTGCGGCTCGACCGGTTCATCGCCCGGGGATTGCGGCGACGGCGGCACAAGTTGATCGGGACCATATTCAGCGATCAAAGCCTCAGGCTCGACGCCGTACTCCTCAATCCCTCGGATCTCCATCTGCTCAATACGCATCCGCTGCTCAGCCCGCGCAACCTCGTCACGATGCACAGAATCGGTGAGCTTCTCCATCTCGCCACCCCACTCACGCACGGAGATGCGGAGACGACCCACCTCACCATCGCGTTCGGCGCGCTGTGCCTCAGCCGCATCACGAACCTGCGCGGCTTCGGCAAGTGAAGCGTCGAGGCGCTCAAGAACACGGACAATCGCTGCACTCACGGCTACAGCAACGAGAGCCTCACGCTCACGACGCTCGCGCAAAGCGATCGCGCGAACCCGAGCTGCCCGCTCGGCGGAGGCAGCCTTCTCAAGTTGCTCGGCCCGGGCTGCAAGTGCGCCGCAGCGCTCCTCGCCAGTGCGCACGGAAAGGCGAGCATCCACTTCTGCTTGACGGGCAACGCGCGCACGCTCGGCGAAGATTTCGCGATGATCAATATCGATATCGTCGGCAGGCCGCTCCTGCTCAGCGGCAGCCAGTCGCGTTTCGAGTTCGGTAAGTGTTGCGCTGTCGGCGTCACGCGCCTGCTCAGCTTCACGACGAGCCTGCGTCAAACGATCAGACTCCGCTGCGCCAGCGCGCGCAGCCTGCCCCAGCGCACCAAGTTGTTCCGCGACAGCAGCCATGCGCGCGTCTGAATCGTGCAGGCGATCGAGCGCCGCTGAAACGGTGCTCGCAGCAGCTTCCTGCTCCACGAGCACCGCGATCTGCTGGAAACGTGCGCGCTCAACCCGGTGCTGTGCCTGCTCGAGAGCTGCACTGGCTGCATCAACCGCAGCCTGCACCTCAAGCAGGCTTGGTGCACGACTAGTGCCACCCACAGCAACATGGGGGCCCACAACATCGCCATCAAGCGTGACCACAGTGAGCCCGGATCGCACTGCCTGGAGGGCCTCTGGGGCGCGCACATCGTCAACAATCACTGAGCTGTGCAATGCCGTCAGTGAACGAATCAAGTCCTCCGGGCCACGCACAAAATCACGGACCCGACGCATACCGAAGGGAACATTGGGCTGTTGCGTTTGCGCGTCGATGAGTACGAGGGATGCTCGTCCCCCATCAGATTCGCGCAGAACCCAGATCGCACCTGCTGCCGCTTCGGCGCCGGTGACCGCCACTGCATCAGCTAAGGGACCAAGTGCAGCGCCCACTGCGGCCTCATAGCCCGCCTCGATCTGCAGGAGTGCCGACACCGCACCGACGACCCCGGGGACTGCACGCTCGGGGTCAAGAAGAGCGCCAGTGCCGTCGCGGCGATCAAGGCCGATCTGCAGTGCCTCAAGTCGAGCAGCAGCGGTCGCTCGTTCGCGATCGGCATCCGACTCCTCCGCGCGCAATGCCGAGAGTGCGCGGTCAGCCAGGTCGAGCCGCTCAGCAGCCTCTTCATGCTGTGCATCGAGACCGAGTTCACCGTCGTCGAGACCAGCGATCTGGGCCTCCAAAGCATGGAACTCCTGCTGCGCTTTCTCCGCACGTGCACGCGCATCTGCAACCTGTACGTCGAGTCGTTCGATCTCAGCGGTGCCTGCCTCGACGCGTGAACGTGCAGCCGCAACACGACCGACGAGCCGCGCCATGCCCTCTCGGCGATCAGCTTCGGCCTGCTTTACGGCTGAAACACGTCGCTCTTCAGCAGAGTGGGCTTCTTCAGCAGCGCCTCGCGCAACGACAGCGTCAGCAAGAACTGTGCGCTCACGCTCAACCTCGCGACCAAGTTCGAACTCTTCGGCACGCAGCGCCCGGGCATCGTGTTCAAGTACTTCGGGATCGCGTCCGGCTGGTTCTTCATTAAGATCCTGTACGCGCACACGCTCGGCAGCAAGTGATGCCGTGCCCATGAAGCGCTCCTTCAGTGCTGCTAGGGCGTACCAAGTCTGCTGCGACTGCGCAAGCAAGGGGCTGTCTTGCACAAGCGCGTCTTCGACCTGCTGAAGTCGGGCCTGGGCCTCGTGCAGAGCCTTTTCGACCTCTGCACGACGCTCACGCAGCGCAGTTTCGTCAGCAACTTCGGCAGCGAGCGCATGCCGCATCTGCACAAGATCGTCCGCAAGTAGGCGCAGACGCGCATCACGCGCATCTGACTGGATGACGACTGCGCGACGTGCAACCTCGGCTTGTCGGCCCAGTGGCTTCAACTGGCGTCGAAGTTCGGCAGTGAGATCCTGCAAGCGGGTCAGATTGGCTTGCATCGCATCGAGCTTGCGAAGTGCCTTCTCCTTGCGCTTTCGATGCTTGAGAACGCCTGCTGCTTCTTCTATGAAGCCGCGACGTTCCTCCACTGATGCCTGCAGGACCGAATCGAGTTGGCCCTGACCCACGATGACATGCATCTCTCGACCGATACCTGAGTCCGAGAGCAACTCTTGGATGTCCAGAAGTCGGCAGGGATTGCCATTGATCGAATACTCGGAACCACCGTTGCGGAACATGGTGCGACCGATCGTGACCTCGGCGAACTCAATAGGAAGTACGCCGTCGGAATTGTCGATCGTCAGCAGTACTTCAGCGCGACCAAGAGGAGCACGCGTTGAGGTGCCCATGAAGATGACGTCTTCCATTTTGCCGCCGCGCAAGGACTTTGCGCCTTGCTCACCCATGACCCAAGCAAGCGCGTCGACGACATTGGACTTGCCCGATCCATTAGGACCGACCACGCAGGTAATCCCCGGCTCGAAGTTGAGAGTCGTGGCCGAGGCGAAGGACTTGAACCCCTTGAGGGTCATGCTGGACAGATGCACTTCGGACGCCGCTCCACATCGTTCGGGTGGCGCAACCCTACCCTCAGCGGTCCCCCGCCGTACGCCGAGTTGGCGGCGTACGCTGGCAACGGGGGCAGCGGTAGGAAGAACGATTCATGAATGGCTCCCGCACAATGAGGCTCCCGCATCGCCCACAGGGCTCCCCCACCTGCCCATAGGCGTCCAGCGAGCGCTCAAACCAGCCACTCTCGCCGTTGACATTGACGTACAGGGCATCAAAGGACGTGCCCCCAGCAGCCAATGCGGCCCCCATAACGTCTCGGGCATGCCCGAGAAGGTCTAGCGACTGGGCCCGAGTCAAGGTTTGGGCGGAGCGCTCCGGGTGAATCCGCGAGCGCCACAGGGTCTCATCAGCGTAAATATTGCCCACCCCAGAGATCAGGGTCTGGTCAAGAAGCAAGCGTTTGATCCCAGAGCCCCGCCTGAGCAAGGCAGCCACGAATGCGTCGTCGTCGAAGTGGGGGTCAAAGGGATCTCGGGCAATGTGGGCGACCGTGGCGGGAATCCTGCCCCCTGTGCCGTCATCAATCAATTCATCCATCGCGAGGCCACCGAAGGTGCGTTGGTCTACAAAACGCAGGTCCCGGCCTCGGTCGGCGAAGCCAATGCCCACCCGGAGGTGGGTTTCCGGTGGACTGGATTGTGGCACCACAAGCAGCTGGCCACTCATGCCCAAATGCGCTACGAGGCAGGACTGCTCGTCGTCGAGCGGCAACCACAAATACTTGCCGCGTCTACTGACGCATGCGAATGACCGACCTGTCAGCCGATCGACGAGGCTGCCGGCTCCGCCTGGATTGCGACGCACAGCACGATCGTGCAGGACCTCGACCCGTGAGATTCGGCGATCCACAACGAACGACGCAAGGCCGCGCCGAACCACTTCGACTTCAGGGAGTTCGGGCACCTCACGCCTCAGAAATGGCCGTGTACGCCGCTTCGGCTACCTGCTGCTCAGCTTCCTTTTTCGATCGTCCGAAACCCTCGCCATAAATTTGCTCACCGACGCGCACATGAGCAGTGAATTCTTTGGCGTGATCAGGGCCAGTCTCCGTCAGCAGATATTCGGGGACCCCCAGACCACGGGCGGCCGAGATTTCCTGCAAGGAGGTCTTCCAATCCAAACCGGCAGTTAAGGTCGCAGCTCGTGCAATGAGCGGATCAAAGAATCGGTGCACGAGTTCGGTCGCCGTGGGCAACCCGAGGTTTACGTAGACAGCACCGATGATGGACTCCATCGCGTCAGCGAGAATCGAACTCTTCTCACGTCCGCCCGTCTGCTCCTCGCCGCGCCCCAGACGCAGATAGGCACCCAAATCGACACTACGGCTCACGGCCGCGAGAGCGGTGGCGTTGACAACGACTGCGCGCATCTTGGCTAAATCGCCTTCGCTGCGTTCTGGGTGTTCGCTAAACAACGTGTCGGTGACGACCAGCCCGAGGACTGAGTCGCCGAGGAACTCCAGTCGCTCATTGTGGGGAAGGCCCCCGTTTTCGTACGCGTAAGAACGATGGGTGAGGGCTATCTCTAGCCACTCTGGGTCAAGTGCGACACCCAGGTCAGCTAGCAAGGTCACCGGATCGCGATGAGTCATGCGCTCGGCTCCCCGTTACTCGAGATCAGACGTCGAGAACCTGACGCTTGGCGTAGGTGCCACATGTCGGGCATGCAGTGTGAGCGAGCTTCTTCTCACGGCATCGCGCACACAAAACGAGCGTGGGCGCCGATGTCTTCCACTGGGACCGGCGATGCCGGGTATTGGAACGCGAGGTTTTGCGTTTGGGAACTGCCACGTCACACCTTCCTTACCTAATCCTGCTCATCTTCGATCAATGCTGTGAGAGCGGCCCACCGTGGGTCGACCTCATCGTGCGAATGCTCGGGATCTTCTGCCAGACGCGCTCCACAGGTGGAGCACAGTCCGGGGCAGTCCTCCCGACACACTGGTGCGAGGGGCAGTTGAAGGACAACCGCATCTCGCACCGTTGGCTCTAGGTCAAGAAGATCTCCCTCGAGCACCAGATCATCTTCGCTGAGTTCTTCGCCCTCCCGCTGCGGCGGAAAGAGGAACAACTCAGTGAGTTCGACCTGTTCTCGCCAAGTGACCGGATCCAGACAACGTGCACACTCTGCGTGCACAGTGCCTTCGACCGTCCCCCTAACGAGGATCCCGTCAACGACGAACTCGAACGTTAAATTCAACGTTAGGTCCGACCCTTCGGGGAAGGTAGCCAAGGCGACGCCGAGATCAGCCGGTGCCGGCACGAGGCGGTCCACTTCCAGCAACGAACCTCGCTTGATTTCGCGGGTGTCAAACACCAGCGGTGGGCGAGATTCGGGGCCGGTCAGGGCTACCCCCATGTCTACACAGGATCACATCGACCCCGTCAGGGCCGTCGCACAGGATATCCGAGATCGGAGCGTACGACGACACCGGTCAGGTGAGGCCGCTAGGACAGGAAGGCGCCCTGCTCGTCCTCATAGGGCTGGGCGGCAGATTCGGCATCCTCACGAAGACGCTCGCGCCCACGCTCAACCGTGGTCAGCGTCTTGTGCAATGTGACCTCAAAAGCCGCCAAACGGCCGTCAATGTAGTCATCAGTCTCGAAGCGCATCGCCTCAAGTTCGTTCACCAGGGCAGCGCGGACAGCATCGGCCTCCCGAATCGCCTCCAGGTAGACCTCGTGCTGGGAGACAAGCCGGCTCTGCTCCTCATGGGCCGAGTCAATGATGGCGTTGGCCTCGGCCCGACCACCCTCGAGGACGGACTGTCGATCGCGCAGGACCAACTCGGCGTGACTGAGCGCGGTCGGCAACATCTCGCGGATTTCGTCGATCAGGCCCAAGACCTCTGCCCGGTTAACCAAGCACGATGCCGACAGGGGCATGGCCTTGGCTTCCTCCACGATTGCGGCGAGGTCGTCGAGCCGTTCGATGACGTCCATATTCCTACCTTTGCGACTTCAGGGCCTCGACGAAGCGGGCGTGGACGACATCGGGAACCAACCCTTCGATGCTGCCGCCATATGTGCCCACCTCCTTCAACAGGCTCGATGAGATGTAGCTGTACAACGGATTGGTGGAGATGAAGATGGTCTCGACCTTAGAGAGTCGATAATTCATCTGCGCCATCTGCAGTTCGTAGTCAAAGTCGCTGATGGCGCGCAGGCCCTTAATGATCGCGGTGATGCCGTTATCCGCGCAGTAATCGACAAGAAGTCCGTGGAATGCGTCCACGGTGACGTTGCCTAAAGGCGCCACGACATCCTGGAGCATCTCGATGCGCTCCTCGACGGTGAAGAGACTCGCCTTCTTCTTGTTGATGAGTACTGCGACGACTACCTCATCTGCGAGGTCAGAGGCGCGCGTGAAGACATCCAGATGACCGTTGGTCACCGGATCGAATGAGCCTGGACACACTGCCTTGCGCACCGCACCTCCTAGATCAACTGCAGGACTTGACCGTACCAAAGAGAGGTCTCGCCATAGGCCTTGTGCGCAGACGACCAGCCGTCGGGAAGAGGGTTGGATTGGTCACGTGTGGGGCGCTCGACCACCACATCGGCATCAGGGGCTAGCCAGCCAGCCTCCAACAGCCTCACCAGCAGGTCTCGAATGGTCGCCGAGTCGACTTCGTACGGCGGGTCTGCGAGGACCAGATCCGCGCAGATCGGGGCGCGTCCAGGCAGGGAACCTACGTCCGTGTGGACGAGGGTGGCTCCGGGAATCCCGACTGCCTCAATATTGCGCTGGATCACCACACACGCTTGCGCATGCTGCTCGACAAGGACAACTCTTTCGGCACCGCGACTAAGTGCTTCGAGACCCAGTGCGCCAGATCCAGCATAAAGGTCGAGGACCACCAGACCGGGCCACGTCAATCGTGCATCTAAGCGAGAGAAAAGCGCTTCACGCACACGGTCGGTTGTGGGTCGTGTTCCTTTGGGCGGCACCACCAACCGACGCCCACCCGCTGATCCAGCAATGATGCGTGTCATCAGGCCTTCTGGAGGAAGTCGGTGCTGTCCTCGTCGGACAGTGCGGTGACAGCTCGGCGAAGCCCGGGCAATGACAGTAGATCAGGGTCTTCGTCTATGAGCACGATTGCGTCCTCTCGCGCTGCAGCCACGATGTCTTCATCTCGCACGACTTCGAGGAGGCGCAAGGTTGAGCGTCGACCCGATTGCACCGCGCCCAAAACATCGCCCTCGCGACGTTGTTCAAGGTCAAGTCGCGACAGGGCGAAGCCGTCAGTAGTAGAGGCGATTGCTTCGAGTCGAATTCGGCCAGGTGAACCAAGCGGCGCCTTGGTGATGAGCAAACACAGACTTGCATGTTCGCCACGACCAATGCGGCCACGCAGCTGGTGGACCTGAGAAACGCCAAATCGCTCAGCATCGAGAACAACCATCACTGATGCGTTTGGGACGTCGACTCCGACTTCAATGACGCTCGTAGCGACGAGTACGTCGATCGCTCCGTCCACAAACTGCTGCATGACACGATCCTTCTCATCAGAGGGCATGCGGCCATGCAGGGCCGCGACATGAAGCCCCGACAAAATGTGGGTGAGTTCGCTCAGCGTCTCCATCACCGAAGCGCCTTCGACCGGCTCATCCCCAATGCGAGGACAGACAACGTATGCCTGACGTCCCTGCGACACTTCTTCGCGAATCCGCTCCCAAGCGCGAGTCACATGCGCAGGTTTCTCCAATTCGGCGACCACATGTGTGGTGATCTCCTTACGGCCTGCTGGGATTTCGGTGAGAGTGGAGACATCAAGGTCACCAAACACCGTCATCGCAATTGTCCGTGGGATCGGTGTCGCTGTCATGACCAGCACATGCGGCCTCGTGCCGTCAGGAGCCTTTGCGGCGAGGGCTGCACGTTGCTCCACTCCAAACCGGTGCTGTTCGTCGATCACGACAAGGGCGAGGTCGGCAAAAGTCACACGATCTTCAATCAACGCGTGCGTGCCGATCACGATGCCAGCCTCACCACTCGCGATATCCAAAAGGGCCTGTCTTCGCTGCGCCGTAGTCATCGAACCTGTGAGCAACGTGACTGTTGTCCCATGGGAGTCACCCCCTAGCCGACTGCGCTCGGCCAACGGCCCAAGCATGGATGTG
>JBIHZU010000287.1:0-8085 GCA_044240285.1 Candidatus Nanopelagicales bacterium
CTATCCATTGAGCCGCGCAGTTTGTGGTTCCTCCGCGTCACGGCCGTGGGACGTTACGGCGGCGCTGGACAGACGAGCAATGTCATCCAAGTCAACACCGCGACCGATGGCGCGGCGGTGGGCACGCTTTCAGCTACGTCCGGCGACGAGAGCGTTGCCCTCTCGTGGGCGGCCCCGGCTTACACGGGTGGCTCATCTGTTTTGGGTTACAAGATTGAACAGAGCATCAATAACTCCGGGTGGACTGTGCTGACTGCAAGCACCAACACCACAGAGACCGTCTATTCCGTGCGGGGTCTGACCAACGGTACGGGTTACTACTTCAGAGTCACGCCGATCTTTGCTGCCACCGGGCTCGGCAAATCAGCGACCGTTCAGGCCCGGCCCGGTGCGGTTGCGAGTGCTCCGACCGCAGTGACTGCTGTCGCTAGTGCTACTTCTGGCGTGGGTGGCGAAATCACACTGACCTGGGCTGCTCCCGAGATCACCGGTGGATCCACCGTTGTTGGCTACCGGGTCGAGCGCAGCGTTGACTCGACCAACTGGTCCCTCGTTTCGCCAATTGCGTCTAGCCCCAGCGTTGTGCAAGGACTTACGAACGGCTCCTTGCAGTTCTTCCGCGTCGCTGCCATTACTGAAGTCGGCCAGGGAACGTGGGCCACTGTCAGTGGTTCGCCAGAAGCCGTGCCGACAGTGCCGACGGAAATCTCGGTCGCACCAGGCGATCAGTCGGCAACACTCACGTGGGATGTTCCTGCGTCTGATGGCGGTCGCGCAGTGCGCTACTACAACATCGATCGGTGGGGGCCAGGTGGTTGGGTTACATTGACCAACGTTGCGACGGGTTCGTCGTACGTCGCAGCAGGACTCACGAACGGCACTCAGTATGCGTTCCGAATGCGTGCCACCAACGTGGTCGGCTCGTCCGCTTATTCGACTTCAATCTATGTGACCCCTGGCCGCCTAGACGGAGCACCGAGCAATCTTGCGGCCGGCACGTCAGGAGATGGATTCGTGCGCCTGACATGGGCTGACCCCGTGATCTCCAGCGGCCTTGGTTTGTCGCGATGGGCAGTCGACTACAGCGCGGATGGAACCACGTGGATCCCGGCAACGGGGGGCGTAACTGGCGCGTACACGATCGATGTGGATGGACTCACAAATGGTGCTACCTACCAGTTCCGTGTTGCGCGTGTAACCACGTGGGGGATCGGTGCCTATGGATTCACCACGGCCACGCCGCTCACGACACCGTCTGCTCCTGAGACCGTGTCGGCAGTTGCTTCGGGATCGGCGGTCCGCATGGAATGGGCGGCACCCACTCTCACGGGTGGCCTGCCAATTCTTGGCTACACAATAAAGAGCAGTTCCACATCTGCTGCTGCCGGCTTCACGACTTTGACGAGCACGTTGGCTGCGTCAGCGCTCTCCTACGACGTTTACGGGCTGACGCCAGGCACCACCTACTGGTTCTCGGTGTCCGCTCGCACGCGTATCGGAGTAGGTGCCGAAACCTTAGTGTCATTTGTGGCTCCGGCCAGTGGATTTGCTGCAAATCTCCCCGCGCCACCTGTCAATCTCAATGCGGTCGCTTCGGGTGGACAGATTGTGCTGGCGTGGGCTGCGCCTGCAGCAATCGTGCCTGCTGTTACCGGCTATTCCATTGAGCAGAGCACTGATGGAACAACGTGGGCCACCGTCATCAGCTCCACTGCGTCGTTGACATCGACCGTGACCGGGCTGAGCAATGGCACCGCCTACCAGTTCCGGGTGCGAGCGATCAACTCCAATGGTTCAGGTGCGCCCGCGATTGTGTCTGCGATGCCACTCACTACAGCAGGTGCTCCTACATCGCCCACAGCTACGGCAGGCAACTCGATTGTCACCTTGAATTGGACCGCTCCAGCAGCCACGGGTGGCTCTGCCATCACCGGCTACAAGATCGAGCAGGGCACAGGGGCTGCCCCTACGTCATGGACGACGGTGGTGGATTCCACTCAGACGACTTCGACGACCTTCGTCATTCGCGGGCTCGCCAACGGCACAGCGTACGGCTGGCGCATCAGCGCAGTGACGTCAGCTGGCACAGGTACAGCCTCAGCAACTGCTTCAGCGACGCCGATCACGGTTCCTACGTCACCGACAAACTTGGCTGTCACCGCAATGGCTAGTGGTTCCGTGTCGTTGAGTTGGGCGGCACCCGCGAGCACTGGCGGTGCCACGGTGACGGGCTACCGCGTCGAATACACGACTGATGGTCTGGTGTGGACCTCTGTGGCAGCGTCACAAGCCGGACTCACTTCGACCATCTCCAGTTTGACGAATGGTCTTGCCTACACCTTCCGGGTGAGTGCGAATTCTTCGGCGGGCACAAGCATTGGCGCAACGACGACAGTTACTCCTACCGGTGTTGCAGGAGCTGTGCGCGGCCCACAGTCGATTGGTGTTATTGCTGGCGCAGATCCGATCGGCACTGAGATCGCAGCCGACTCACCGCTTGCGTGGTACCGACTTAACCAGGCGGTAGCAGCTGCGAGCGCAGTTAACTCGGGCTCGCTGGGGACTGGATCAAATGGCACACCCACGTCGGTGACCTTCGGGGCAGCCGGCCCCACGGCTGCGGCGAATGCCGCCACCTTTGGAGCAGCCTCAAAGGTCGTTCTGCCAGAGACCGGGCTGCGCTTGGACAATCTCACGCTGGAAGCCTGGGTCTACCCCACAACATTGACTGCGGCAACGTACTACCCGATTGTGTCGCGCCGGTATGACGCAACTACAACGAACTGGAACTACTGGCTTGGTTTTTACGGCACCGCAGTGCAATTCCTCTATGGTCCATCGGGCACTACGGGGCCTACGGACTCGGTAGCACTCAATGAGTGGTCACATGTGGCGGTCACATACGACGGTTCCGTGATTCGTCTCTACGTCAACGGCGTAGTGGTCGCACAGAATGCGTGGTCGTACTCCGCGTTCTCAGCTTCCTATCCAACATCCACTCCACAGATAGGCATTGACGCGAGCGCTCGTAGCTTTGCTGGTCGCATCTCCGATGTCGCCCTCTACTCAAGTGGATTAAGTGCCGGGCGCATAGACGCGCACTACCGCGCGGGCATCGGCTCTGCTGCGGCGGTGACTGCGCCGAAGCTCACGGTTCTTGATCAAGTCACGCGATCTATTCAATTGGACTGGGTTGCGCCAGTCGACAACGGCGGTTATCCGATCACGGGCTACCAGGTCGACATCAACACCACTTCATTTTCTCCAACGGCCAACTGGTCGGTTCTAGTCGCTAACACCGCTTCAGCTGCGACGAGTATTCGGTTGGATGGTCAAGGGTCTGCTAGCGGTTGGCGCTACTACCGGATCCGAGCAATCACAGCAGCCGGTGTAGGCGCTCCCAGCCGCGCGGTGGGCGTGTGGCTATGGGCACCGCCTTCTGAGCCGACGAGTCTTACAGGAACACCAGGAAGTGCGCAGGTCGCACTTTCCTGGACTGCTCCTGCGTCTCTATCTGGCGCAACGGTGGTCGGCTATGTCGTGCAGTACTCCGCTGATGGCGGCACTACCTGGAGCGCTGCTGCTGCCGGAACTGGTGCGGTCGGCACGAAGACGACCGTGAGTGGCACCGCGTACTCGGTGAC
This sequence comes from Candidatus Nanopelagicales bacterium, assembly GCA_044240285.1. Classification (GTDB taxonomy): domain Bacteria; phylum Actinomycetota; class Actinomycetes; order S36-B12; family S36-B12; genus CAINMH01. The sequence continues at coordinate 3,645 of JBIHZU010000287.1, forward strand.
CGGGCTCAACCCGGGTCAGTATTACCGGTTCCGTGTGGCCGCTGTGTCGCAAGCAGCGCAAGGCGACTGGGCGCTGGTGACTTCAGGTCCCCTGTCTGGTGTCTCTAATTTCGCAGCCGGGGCCGACAACACCCGGGTGCTCCTTTCGTGGACACCACCGCCGGCATCGGGTGGCAGCATCACTGGCTATCTCATCGAGAAGCGCATTGGCGCGGGCGCATGGTCCAACGTGATCGCCAATTCGGGCAACGTGACTTCTTACACCGCGACCGGCCTTGTTAACGGCACGCAATACGAATTCCGCATCACACCGATCATCACGGGGCTCACTCCTCCGTCGGTGAGCGTTTTCGGAACACCTGCCGGCAACGTTGTCGCTCCAGAGTTCCTGACCGCGTCACCGGGCAACTCTCAGGTCACTCTGCGGTGGTTCCCGCCTGCGGGCACTGATGCTGCGCTTGTCACGGGCTACACGGTCGAGCGTTCGCTTGATGGCAGCACGTGGACAACGTTGACAACTCCGGCTCTCACTGCCACCACCAGCTCGTACATTGCGACGGGGCTCACGAACTCCACGTTGTATTACTTCAAGGTCACTCCGACCTTGAGTTCCGGTACGCCTGGATACGCGCAGTCGATTGCCTCGCCAGGTGGCGTAGCGAGTGCACCGACAAGTCTTGTTGCCTCCCCGCTTGGCAGCGGTGGAGCATCTCTGTCGTGGACGGCACCAGTTTCCACCGCTGGCTTCTCTGTCCTGGGCTATCGCATCGAGGTCACCACTGACGGTGGCACCACGTGGACCATTGCGACCGAGAACACGACGAGCTCCACGACATCAGGTAGCGTCCCAGGGTTGACCGCGGGAGTGAGTGTTGATATTCGCGTAGCTGCGATCACCGCAATGGGAATTGGTTCGTACTCAAACTCCGCAACTGTGGTGCCTCTTGGTGTCCCGACTGCGCCCACCTCGTTGGATCTCATCGCAGGTGATGCAACGGTGACGGCCACGTGGGCTGCTCCAGTGAACAACGGTGGTTCGGCTATCACGGCCTATCTTGTGGAGACGAGCCCAGATGGAGTGGATTGGGTTGTCGTCGCCCGACCGACAGCACGCACCTACACGCTGAATAATCAGCCGAACGGCTACGACATCTATGTCCGTGTCTCTGCGGTGACTGCAATCGGTATCGGTGCAGCTGCCTCTGACTTCTCCACCCCGGCTACTACCGCGAGTGGTCCGACCGCATTGACCGGAACCCCGGGTTCTGGCGCAGCGATCCTCTCGTGGATTGCGCCATCCAATAACGGTGGCACTGAGATCGTGGGCTACAAGCTGGAGATCAGCAGTGATGCGGGCAGCACGTGGACAGTAGCAATTGCGGACACTGGTTCTGCCTTGGCGTCGGCCACGGTCACTGGGTTGACGAATGGTGCCGCTTATCGACTTCGCGTCCGTGCGGTGACGAGCGTCGGCACCGGTTCGGCGAGCAACGCCATCACGGTCACACCGTTGGGACAGGCTGGTGCACCAACCGCTCTTCTCTCTACCCCAGCGGACGCGCGTGTCGATCTCACCTGGACGGCTCCTTCAGACACCGGCGGTAGCCCTATCGTCGGGTACGCAGTGGAGACGTCGGTCGACGGTTCGACATGGACGAGTGTCACGGCCAATACGGGCAATGGGTCTGCTGGATACACGCTCACGGGTCTCACAAATGGTGTCAGCCTCTACGTGCGGGTCGCAGCAGTCACGGGCGCTGGAGTGGGCGCTTATGCGCTGATTGTGGGCACACCGATGAAGCAGGCGAGCGCGCCGCTTTCGTTGATTGCGACAGCAGCCCTGCGGTCCGTTTCCCTCTCCTGGACCGAACCCACGGATCTCGGTGGTGGTGCAGTTCTCGGCTATCACATTCAGCGTCGTATTTCGGGTGCGTCGAGTTGGTCTGACGTGGTCGCCAACACCGGCTCCACCGACACGTTGTACACCGACTATGGGCTCGCGGCGGGCACCACTGTGAGCTATCGGCTTTTCGCGGTGACTGCATTTGGTGACAGCACGGTGAGCGCGACGGTCAGCGCGACGCCGCTTGCGCTTGCTGCCTCTCCCGCAACGATTACGGCCACTGCGCAAGAAGGTGGAGCAGTTGCCACCTGGACTGCTCCTGCCTCAGATGGTGGTTCCGCTGTCACGGGGTACCGAGTGGACTACTCGATTGATGGTGTCGCGTGGACTAACTCCGCTACGACGACGTCAGCAACGCTGACTGCATCGGTGGAAGGTTTGACTAACGGCACGACGTACCTCGTTCGGGTCTCCGCAGTCACTAGTGCTGGAGTTGGTGCGGCTGCCATCGCGACGACAACTCCTGCAACGACACCCAGCGCGCCATCCGGCCTGACTGTTACGGCGTCTGGTGTGCGGCAGGTGTCATTGGCGTGGACTGCGCCGACAGACTCAGGTGGTTCACCAGTCACTGGCTATCGAGTCGAAGAGTCCACCAACGATGGCACCACATGGACGACGGTGGTGGCCAACTCCGGCAACACTTCGACAAACTTCTTCCGCACGGGTCTGACAGTCGGAACGAGTTATTCCTATCGGGTATCTGCCATCAACACGATGGGTGTGGGTACGACCTCTGCGACTGCGGCAGCGACGCCGGTCGGGACGCCCGGTGTGCCTACTGCATTGTCCGTAACTGCCGCTTCTACTGCCTTGAACCTGTCGTGGACGGCCCCTATCGACACGGGTGGTTCGGCGATCACGGGCTACCGCATCGAGAAGTCGACGAATGGTGCTGACTGGACTGTCGTAACTGCGACGTCTGCGAGCACGTCGACTACGTACTCTGTCACGGGATTGACCAATGGTGAGTTGACCTACGTTCGCGTCTCAGCCGTGACTGCTGCGGGTGCGGGCACTGGAGTGATGGGTTCGAGCACCCCGGCCGCTGTCGCTGGCGCACCGACTAACGTTTCGGCAATCGCGGCAGATGCTTCGGCCATTCTTGTCTGGAGTGCACCGGTAGATGCGGGCGGATCTGGCATCCGTGGCTATCGTGTCGACTACTCATCGACTGGAACCGCCCCGTGGACTATCGGCATTGCTGACACTGGGTCTGCGGCGACGAGCGCGCGTATTACTGGTCTCACAAATGGAACGACGTACACGTTTCGTGTCGCCGCGATCAACGCAGCGGGTTCGTCCATCGAGTCGACCACGACCACGGCACTGCCTGCGGCAGCTCCTGGAGCGCCGGGTTCGCTGATTGCCTCCGCTCTTGATCAGTCGGCACTGCTGACCTGGACAGCACCCGCGAGCCTTGGTGGTGGAACCCTCACGGGCTACACGATTGAGAAGAGCAGTGACGGCATTGGTTGGTCCGCAGCCGGCTCGGCCACGGCTTCCGATCTCTCGGCCACAATTAGTGGTCTCACAAATGGCCAGTTGACGTATCTTCGCGTGACGCCGACAGCAACAGGTGGCTCGGGTAATGCAGCGATCGCTGTTGTGACTCCAGTGGGTCAGGCGACTGCGCCAACAGCGCTCACGCTCACACCGGCGGATGCCTCGATCCAGGTGTCGTGGACTGCACCGAGCGGCACAGGTGGCTACCCGATCATTGGCTACCTCGTCGAGACGTCGGCCACCGGTGCGGCTCCGTGGACGACATCGATCGCAAACACCGGAACTCTGGCGACTGCCGCCCGGCTTGCCAGTCTCACCAACGGCACTGCATACACCGTGCGCGTGAGCGCGATTACCTTCGGCGGCACAGGTGTCGCCTCCGCAACCAGCACGGCAACCCCGCGCGGATTGGCCGATGAGCCAACGAGCGTCTCGGGAATCCCTGCAAGTGGGCAGGTGGCCCTTGCGTGGACTGCACCGAGCAGTACTGGAGGCGTAACTCCTTCGGGCTACCGAATCCAAACCTCGCCAGACGGTCTGGTCTGGACAATGGCGGTCGCAACTACTGGTTCCAGCGCGACGTCCTACACACTCACTGGCCTGGCCAACGGCGTCATCACGCTTATTCGGATGGCTGCGGTCACGACGGTGGGCGAGGGCGCTTATTCCATACCGATCGCCGTTCAGCCATTTGGTAGTGCGGGCGTGCCGTACATGAGCAGCGCCACTATTGGCGATGGCGCACTCAATCTCCGGTGGACGCCTCCTGCAGATGCGGGCGGCTACGCAATCTCTGGTTATCGTCTTCAGCAGTCTTCGGATAACACCGTATGGACCACGTTGGTCGCCAATACGGGCGACAGCAGTGCCAGCCGTGTGGTGTCGGGCCTCACGAACGGCACGACCTACTACTTCCGAGTCGCTGCGATTACTCAAGTGGGCGTGGGAGTCGACAGTTCTGGACTCGCGGGGACTCCCTATGGTCTGGCAAGCGCACCGCGCTTGCTCACCGGCACAATCGGCGACTCGTCA
>JBIHZU010000062.1:0-8078 GCA_044240285.1 Candidatus Nanopelagicales bacterium
GAACGAGGTCGATTCAGAGGAACTCGCCGCACGTCTCTCTGCGGACGGTTGGACGCTCGTACCCGAAGGTGCTGAGACAGATGTCATCCTCGTCAACACCTGCGGATTCATCGAAGCCGCCAAGAAAGACTCCATCGATACCGTTCTCGAGGCGTCCGATGGCTCGGCTCGAGTTGTTGCCGTCGGGTGCATGGCAGAGCGCTACGGCAAGGAACTTGCATCGGCACTGCCCGAGGCGACTGTGCTGAGTTTCGATGACTATCCGCGCATCGGTGAAGTGCTTCGCGACGTTATGGACGGACGTGCTCCTGAGCCGCACACTCCGTCCGACCGACGCACTCTGCTGCCCATCACACCAGTTGATCGTCCGAGCTCAGATGTCTCCGTACCTGGACACAGTCGGCTGAAGCGGTTGCGTCTCGACAGTTCTCCTGTTGCCCCGGTGAAGCTTGCTTCGGGGTGCGATCGACGATGCACGTTTTGCGCGATCCCCTCCTTCCGCGGTTCATTCACGTCTCGGGAACCGGGGGAGGTACTTGCGGAGATTCGTGGGCTGGTGTCTGTGGGCGTTCGAGAGGCACTCCTCGTCAGTGAGAACTCCACTTCGTACGGCAAAGATCTTGGTGACATTCGACTGCTCGAACGACTGCTCCCGGAACTCGGGGCCGTGGAGGGCCTGCATCGCGTACGAGTGTCGTATCTCCAACCAGCCGAGATGCGGCCGGGACTTATCGAAGTTATTGCGAGTGCACCGGGGATTGCTCGGTATTTCGACCTATCGTTCCAGCATGCGAGCCCGTCGGTGTTGCGTCGGATGAGACGCTTTGGCGGTTCGGCAGACTTCCTGGCTCTGGTCGATCAGATCCGTGCGTTGAGTCCCGGGGCCGGCATCCGAAGTAATGTCATCGTCGGCTTCCCGGGCGAAACTGAAGAAGATGTAGACATTCTCGAAAACTTTCTTGCTACGGCTCAGCTCGACGCGATTGGCGTCTTCGGCTATTCCGCGGAGGATGGGACAGAAGCTGCTGGATTCTCTGATGAGATTCCCGATCATGTGATTCGTGCCCGCGTCGAACGCATCGCGTCCGTCGCGGAAGTCGTTGTCGAAAAGCGTGCCAGCTTGCGAATTGGCTCACGGGTGAGCGTCATTATGGACTCACCTGGCGAGGGCCGTGCCGATCATCAAGGCCCTGAAGACGGGGTGACGTTGCTGACTGAAGGCGACTACCACCGCGGAGATGTTGTCAATGCACTTGTCGTCTCATCCGAAGGAGCGGACCTAGTGGCTAGGCCACTGTGAAACCGCCCATCCCTGATCATGCGGGAGACCCGGTCACTTACTCCCGCTTTTGGACCGGCCCCAACATGCTCACGGTGCTCCGCCTATTGCTGGTGCCAGTCTTCGCGGTTCTGCTGCTTGCTGATGGCGGCGTGTCGACTCGGGTGTGGGCGGCGATCGTTTTCCTCGTCGCGGCGGGCACAGATGTTGTTGATGGAGAATGGGCCCGTAGGTCCGGACGCGTCACTACTTTTGGCAAAGTTGCTGATCCGATAGCAGATAAGGCGTTGACCGGCGTCGCTCTCGTTTTGCTGTCGTACCTAGGCGAACTTCCGTGGTGGGTCACGCTGGTAATTCTCATCCGCGAGTTTGGCGTCACAGCATTGCGGTTTTGGGTGATCCGCCATGGCGTGATTCCTGCGAGTCGCGGTGGTAAGGCCAAGACATTGGCGCAGAATTTCGCGATTCTGCTTTTCGTTCTGCCGATAGACATCGTGTGGTTGCGAATCGGTGCGATGGCAGTTGCGGTGATTTTAACCGTGGTTACGGGTCTTGACTACGTCGTACGAGCCTTGCGATTGCGAAGTGTGGGACGCAGTGGATGAGCTAGCGCAGAGAGTTGTGGAGTTGTTGACCAAGCGAGGCGAGACTGTAGCCGTCGCTGAGTCGCTCACGGGCGGTTTAGTGTGCGCGGCGATTACCGCTATCCCTGGTGCGTCGGTGGTGCTACAGGGTGGTGTGGTCGCGTATGCGACCGAACTCAAGGCGACTTTGCTTGGCGTTTCCCCAGAGCTCCTGGGAGAGCGGGGGCCAGTGGACCCCGACGTGGCCGTTGAGATGGCGCACGGCGTGCGAACTCGCTGCGGAGCCACCTATGGGCTGGCCACCACCGGGGTGGCGGGTCCTGACTCCCAAGGTGGTTACCCCCCTGGCACAGTTCACGTGGCCGTAGTGTCCGCCGACTATTCGGAGTTTGTTCGGACCTTGCACCTGCCGGGAAACCGATCGGAGGTTCGGGCAACCAGCGTCGCCGCGGCTCTCGAACTCCTCATGGGTGCAGCGGACACGTCTGCCTGACAACCGGTGTTAACGCGCAAGTACGCACCCGGCGGGGTAGCGTGGCGCTATGACCACCCCCGGTGCGCTGTTGCGCGTCACACTTGGCGAAGAACTGCGGCGAATCCGTCAAGCGCAGGGCCGATCCTTGCGAGATGTAGCCGGCGAAGCGCAGGTCTCCTTGGGGTTCCTTTCCGAGATCGAACGTGGACAGAAGGAAGCCTCATCTGAGTTGCTGAACGCGATTTGTGGCGCGCTCGACCTTCCGTTGTCTACCTTGCTCACGACCTTGGGCGAGCAGCTGGCAGACGCACCCGTGCTTGGCACCGTGCGCGATATTTCGCCGGCTGCTGCACCCGAGGTCGCCGCCGCCTAACCGCCGGTGCGCCTCACCGATTTCTGGTCTCGGATGGATGCGGTTTTCGGACCCGAATATGCGCGCTCGTGGGCCCGAGACTTCGTGGTTACGCCGTTAGGTAGCACGGTGGTGCAGGCGTTCGACCGTGGCGAAGACGTGCAGGTTGTGTGGCGTGCGGTGTGTGAAGTCGCAGACGTTCCTTCGGTGCTGCGATGAGTGTCGCGTCGCTCGACATTGTGTCTATTCAGCGTCGAGTTGTCGGGGTCCTTAGCGCGAGTCAGGTCCTATCCGGCATCGCCTACTCAGGCACTACGGCAGCCGGCGGGCTACTGGTCGTAGAGATCACTGGATCGGAGGGCCTCGCGGGGCTGTCGCAGACCACCGGCATCCTCGGGGCAGCGGTCTTTGCCCTGCCACTCGCCCGAATGGCACTCACGAGTGGGCGTCGCAGGTCCTTGTCCTCGGGCTACGCGATCGGTGCCGCGGGGGCTGTCTTAGTGATTACAGGGGCCCTGTTGCGCAATGTGTTGCTGATCCTGGCGGGTTCACTCCTTGTGGGTGCCGCTAACGCCAGCGGCTTCCAGGCTCGTTACGCAGCGACTGACCTTGCCCCCGTGAGAAAGCGCGGTCGAGCTCTCTCATACGTCGTCTGGGCGACGACAGTCGGTGGAGTTCTTGGACCGAATCTTCTTGGTGTTTCCGGTTCCCTTGGTCAGCAAGTGGGGCTGCCGTTGCTCGCTGGGCCGTATGTCATCACTCTGGTATGTCTGATCGGCGCATCTGTGGTGATCGCGTTGTTGTTGCGTCCAGACCCATTCGTGGTCGCACGAGACTTGCGCAGCAGTGTCGATCTCACGGCAGCTGCTGAGGCCGCACGTCCTCGGTTGCGAGATGGGCTCACCCATCTCAAGCGCAACCCGCGAGCCATGCTCGGAGTCGCGACGATTGCCGCAGGCCATCTGGTCATGGTGGGAGTCATGGTGATGACACCGGTTCACATGCACCACGTGGATGTGAGTCTTCAATTCATCGGGCTGGTTCTCAGCGTGCATGTCGCGGGCATGTATGCACTGTCCCCACTCGTCGGATTGGCTGTCGATCGGCTTGGCCGCATGGCAGTTTTGTATTCCGGTGTGGCGATCCTTCTGGCCTCTTGTGTGATCTCCGGGCTCGCGCCCGCCAACAGCGTTCCCGTACTTGGCTTAGGACTATTCCTGCTGGGGCTGGGTTGGTCATGCACGCTCATCGCCGGGTCAGTACTGGTGACCGACTCCACAGAGGAGGTCGAGCGGCCAGCGGTGCAGGGATTGTCGGACTTGATCATGAATCTGGCAGGCGCCCTCGGGGGAGTGGCCGCGGGGATAATCGTGGTGTTTGGCTCTTATGGCCTCCTTTGCGCGGCTTCGGCGGTTCCGATCGTCGCGCTAGCGGTCTTTGCAGCCTTTCCGGCGTGTCGCCGAGATTCGTACAGGCGTTCGGGTTAAGGTCCTGTCGTCGGGCTGTCCACAGTCGAACGAAGAGCAGATCCAGTTGTCAGGGGCTCCGCTTAACGTCTTCACCACAAGACATCCGACACCCGCCGCATTGGGGCGGCACCGGCCCGAAGGAGAGACCATGGCAACGCCCAACGACCGCGAGAAGGCTCTAGACACTGCCCTCGCCCACATCGAGCGCCAGTTCGGTAAGGGCGCAGTCATGCGCCTTGGCGAAGATGGTCGCCCGCCCGTCGACGTGATCCCGACCGGGGCGATTGCGCTGGACCTGGCCCTTGGCATTGGTGGCCTCCCGCGTGGGCGCATCGTGGAGATCTACGGACCCGAGTCCAGCGGCAAGACGACGGTGGCTCTTCACGCCATCGCAAGCGCTCAGGCGGCTGGTGGCATCTGTGCCTTCATCGACGCAGAGCACGCGCTTGATCCCGACTATGCCTCCCGCCTCGGGGTCGATCTAGATGCCCTCTACGTCTCCCAGCCCGACACTGGCGAGCAGGCGTTGGAGATCTGCGACACGCTCGTGCGATCTGGCGCCATTGATCTGGTCGTCATCGACTCTGTTGCAGCACTAGTCCCACGCGCCGAGATCGAGGGCGAGATGGGAGACAGTCATATGGGCTTGCAGGCCCGTTTGATGAGTCAGGCGCTGCGCAAGATGGCCGGTGCGCTCAGCCAGACCAACACCACAGCGATCTTCATCAACCAGCTGCGCGAGAAGATCGGCGTGATGTTCGGGTCACCAGAGACCACGACCGGTGGCAAGGCACTGAAGTTCTACGCATCTATTCGACTCGACGTCCGTCGCATCGAGACCCTCAAGGGTGGCACCGAAGCAGTCGGCAACCGCACCCGCGTGAAGGTTGTCAAAAACAAGATGGCACCGCCCTTCAAGCAGGCCGAGTTCGACATCCTTTATGGCGAAGGCATCTCGCGTGAGGGCAGTCTCATCGATGTCGGCGTCGACGTCGGCATCGTGCGTAAGTCCGGAGCTTGGTACACCTACGAGGGCGATCAACTCGGTCAGGGCAAGGAGAATGCCCGTGCGTTCCTCCGTGACAATCCCGATTTGGCCAAAGACATCGAGAAGCGCATCAAGGAGCACCTCAATATTGGGTCCCAGGGTGATAAGCCAGCGGACGCGCCCGTAGATGCACCGATCGATTTGCTGCCCGTCGACGCATGAGTCGATTCGATCAACCAACTCCGGGTTCGCTTGCAGACCGTCAGGTCGAAGCGGACCCGGAGTCCGTTGCGCGCACGATCACACTTCGCCGTCTTGATTTCGCCCCGCGCACTCGAGCGGATCTCGCAGCCACACTTGCCAAACGCGGAATCCCTGACGACGTGGCCACGAAGGTTCTGGACCGGTTCGAAGAGGTAGGACTCATCGACGACGCTGCCTACGCGCAACTGTTGCTCTCCTCGCGCTCGGGCTCTCGGGGGCTGAGCGGTCCCGCACTCCGTGCTGAGTTCAAGCGCAGGGGAGTACCCGACTCGATTACCGATGAGATCCTCTCCGAAATTGAACCCACAGCAGTGTTCGATGACGCCTGCGCCATCGTGCGCTCGAAGTGGAAGTCTGTAGCTCGACTCGACGACGCAACGCGCAATCGACGTCTTATGGCATCTCTACAGCGCCGGGGTTATTCCTACGGCGTTATCTCCCAAGCGATCCGAGAGGTGTCGGAGGAGATCGCGACCCTCGGATAGGCCTCGCACCCGCTAGGGTGGCGTCAGCCGAATGAGGAGGACACATGGGCCGCGTGTCGCGCTGGGCAGTAAACCGACCTGTTGTCGCGTTGATTGTGTGGTTCTTGGTTGTTATTGCCATTGGCATCCTCGGCACAGTTTTCAAGGGCACCCTCACTGACACCTTCAGTCTTCCTAATACTCAGTCTGATACCGCCCAACGGTTGCTTGCTGATGTCAACCCAGAAGCCGCAAACACGGGGTCTAACGACTCTGTGGTCTGGTCTCCGACGACGGGCTTAGCGACTGATGCCGCGACTAAGCAGGCGATCGGGCCCGTGCTCACGGCAATTGCTGCGATTCCGTCAGTAGATTGCGTAGTCACTCCCTATGGCGACTACCTCGGACCCAAATGCACCAAGCCTGTACCGCCGGTCTTTCCTCCCGGCACTCCGCAAGATGTGATCGACCAGGTCAACGCTGCCTTGGCTGCTTCCGCCACAGCAACTTCTCCGATCAGTGCCAACGGCAAAGTGGCCTATGCGACGGTGCAGTTTGCTGGATCGGATGACAGCACCGTTCCACAAGCAGATGTCGACAAGTTCATTAGCATCGTCAGCGACGCCAATAGTGAGTCGATTCAAGTGGGCGGTAGTGGGCAGATTTATACCCTCGGGTCGAGTTCACCGCCCGCCGCGGAAGCGATTGGCATCGGAGTAGCGATCATTATCTTGTTGATTGCGTTCGGAAGCCTGATCGCTGCGGGGCTGCCTATTATCGCTGCGATTGTTGGCTTGGCTGCTGGTCAACTGCTCGTGTTGCTGCTCGCCAACTTCCTCGATGTGGCAACTTTCGCACCGGAACTTGCTGCGATGATTGGCCTCGGTGTTGGCATCGACTACTCGTTATTTGTTCTGAGTCGATTCCGAGGCGACGTGCAGTCCGGCATTGATCCAAAGCAAGCTGCGCTCAACGCAGTAAGTACAGCGGGTCGTGCAGTGGCCTTTGCCGGGACAACTGTGATGGTCGCTCTTCTCGGCTTGTTTGTTCTACAAATCTCGTTCTTCTATGGGCTGGCAATCGCTGCAGCCATCGCTGTCTTCATGGTCATGCTCTCGGCCCTGTTTATGTTGCCGGCGCTCTTGTCCTTGCTGGGCACCAAGGCACTCGGGGTGAAGATGCCCTGGGCGCGTCACCGCAAAGTTGTGGAGATTGATCAGACGAAGTGGGCTGGCTATGGCGGGTTCCTGCAGAAGGCGCCGTGGGCTGCTGCGCTCCTGTCGCTTGTGGTGGTGGGAATTCTGGCGATTCCTGCATTCTCGCTTCAACAGGGCTTTCCCGACAATGGTTCTCAGGCTCCCGGCACTCCGATGCGGGTCGGTTTCGATCTGATGAGCGAAGGGTTCGGCCCGGGCATCAATGGACCATTCGCGGCGGCGATCACCCTTCCTAAGCCCAATGATTATGAAGCTGTCGGGCAGGCCATCGATGCGATCACGGCGACGCCGGGAGTGGCCTCAACAATTCCGACTCGCGACATGCTCCCGCTGTACGAGTACGGCACCACGGCCTACAGCGAAGACGGCATCACCACCACGATCATCATCTATCCGACGACGGCACCCCAGGATGAGCAAACAGCGACAACGCTGAAGGTGCTACGCGACGACACTGCGCCGCAGATCACCCAAGAGTCCGGTGCGCAGATGTTCGTCGGGGGAACGCAGGCGGTCACTGCAGACTTCACGCAGGTTCTCACCAGCGTTCTTCCACTGTTCTTGAGCGTGGTCATCGGACTGGGCTTCATAGCGCTCATGGTTCTCTTCAGGTCACTATTGATCCCGCTTACTGCGGCGATCACAAGCTTGCTGAGTTTCGCGGCAGCCCTCGGAGTCACCGTCGCGGTATTCCAGTGGGGTTGGGGTGCGAGTCTCCTCGGGCTCAGTGGCACCGGACCGATTTTCCCGTTCCTCCCCGTCATGGTCTTCGCAATTCTCTTTGGCCTGTCGATGGACTATCAGGTCTTCCTTGTCTCGCGCATGCAGGAATCCTGGCGTGAGACGGGCGATAGCCGTAGGGCTGTGCGACACGGGCTTGGCGGCTCTGGCCGTGTAGTGGTGAGTGCGGCTCTGATCATGATTTCGGTGTTCCTCGCTTTTGTCCCGACACCCGACGACACCATCAAGATCTTCGGCGTGGCCCT
>JBIHZU010000063.1:0-8019 GCA_044240285.1 Candidatus Nanopelagicales bacterium
ATTTTGTCATGGAGAAGCCACGTTCAGGTGGGTCGAGCGACCGTCGGTCGTCCGGCAAGCCTGCGAGCTCGAGAGGTTCGTCCTCGTCGCCTAGATCCTCCGCCGGTAAGCCCGGCAGTCGCCCAACCTCTAAGCCCACGGGCAAGCCTGGCTCGAAGCCGGCTGCTCGTGGAGCATCTGATCGTCCGCGTTCGGATCGGCCAGATCGTCCGTCTGCTCCTCGTAGTGGTGGTGCGCCCCGCGGTGATCGTCCTTCGGGTGGTCGCAGTTACTCGGACCGACCGGATCGTCCGTCGTCTGATCGTCCGCGTTCGGATCGTTCAACTGATTCGCGTGGTGGTGCGCCTCGTGGTGATCGTCCTTCGGGTGGTCGCAGCTACTCGGATCGGCCGTCGTCTGATCGTCCGCGTTCGGATCGGCCCTCTGACTCGCGTGGCGGTGCCTCGCGTGGGGATCGCCCCTCGGGGACTCGCAGTTATTCGGACCGACCGGATCGTCCGTCGTCTGATCGTCCGCGTTCGGATCGTTCATCTGATTCGCGTGGTGGCGCTTCTCGTGGTGGTGCGCCTCGTGGTGATCGTCCTTCGGGTGGTCGCAGTTACTCGGATCGGCCGTCGTCTGATCGTCCGCGTTCGGATCGGCCAGATCGTCCGTCTGCGCCTCGTAGTGGGGGTGCGCCTCGTGGTGATCGTCCTTCGGGTGGTCGCAGCTACTCAGATCGGCCATCGTCGGATCGTTCGACCTCTGATCGTCCGCGTTCGGATCGTTCATCTGATTCGCGTGGTGGCGCTTCTCGCGGTGATCGTCCTTTGGGTGGCCGCAGTTACTCGGATCGGCCGTCGTCTGATCGTCCGCGTTCGGATCGTTCATCTGATTCGCGTGGTGGTGCCTCGCGTGGGGATCGCCCCTCGGGGACTCGCAGTTACTCGGATCGACCGGATCGGCCGTCGTCTGATCGTCCGCGTTCGGATCGACCAAGTTCACCGGCTGGAAGCTCTGGCAATTGGTCTGATCGGCAAACATCGGATCGTCCCCGCAGTGATCGCCCGCGCAGTGATCGTCCAAGTGGGGATCGGTCGAGTGCTCCTCGGGACCGCAGCGCACGGGGCGGGTCTGATCGGCCACGCTCGTCTAGTCCACGCGGTGAAGCACCACTGGAGCCACGTTTCATCGGTGGTTCGCGCCGTACTGAGGCACGTGATCCCAAGTTGCCCGACGATGTTCTGCCCACTGACTTAGACCGAGGAATTCGCAAGGAACTTGACTCATTGCCGATGGCAGCAGCCGAAGACGTAGCCCGTCACCTGGTGATGGCTGGCCGCGTCATGGACGATGATCCGCAGACTGCGTTGCTTCATGCGCGTGCGGCGCGTCGTCGTGCGGGCCGTGTTGCTGCAGTGCGCGAAGCCGTTGGTATCGCTGCATATTTGTGCGGAGAGTGGACAGAGGCGCTTTCGGAATTGCGTGCGGTGCGCCGTATGACCGGAGCCAATGAGGTTGTCCCCATGCTGGCAGATTGTGAGCGCGCACTGGGTCGCCCCGAGCGCGCACTGGACCTCCTCGCCGGTGTGACCGGAACGATCGCCAACGATCTTGCGATCGAGTTGCTTCTCGTACAAGCAGGTGCACGATCAGACCTAGGACAGGATGCCGCAGCGCTGGCGCTGCTTCGTGGTCCGGCGGAGAAGGCAAAGGGTAAAGGTTCGCATGTGGCACGTTTGCGCTATGCGTATGCCGACATTCTCCTTGATGGCGGAGATACCGCAGGCGCCGCGGTCTGGTTTGCTCGGGCGCTTGATGCAGACGTGGATTCCGTCACGGATGCTGCCGAACGAGTTGAAGACTTGCTCGGTGTCGTCTACGAGGACCTTGATGAGGGCGAAGACGAAGAGTCAGTTGAGGGTGAATCGCCTAGCGCGTGACGCCAGCAGCATCGCCGCTTGTCGACCCGGGTCCTTCGACCTTGTCGAGCCAGCGACTGATTCCTGCGACATTAGCGGCGGTGGATGCGAGTTCCTCAAACTTCAGCACGACGTCTGCATCATCGTGGAATGCCGGCAGGCGTGCCTGTGATTGCTCGATGACCATCGCAACGGCGTGATCGAGGTCGAAGTTGCGATCACGTGCTTCTCGGACCATTTCCACCCACAGATGCAGCTCCTCGATGGAGCGGTCCAACGTGAGTGACACATCATCGACGGGCCCATAGTGACTAAACAGCAAGCGAGTCGGAAGTGCGGTGCGCATTCGCTCGATCGACGCGATGGCTAGGTCGAGGTCGAAATCTGGTGGGGGAGTGGATGGCCGTACGTCTTGTGTTTCAGGCACGTAGATGCCAGCCGCGTCCCCTGTGTATAAATCTCCCGTGACAGAGTCGACCAAGCCAATGTGATGCGAGGCATGGCCCGGGGCGTGAAACGCTTCAAGTGAGCGCCCTCCACCTAGATCAATATGACCGATGTCACCGAGAGCCACAATGCGTTCGGCGGGGGTGGGCTGCAGATCTCCAAAAAGTCGGTCCATCGCTGGTCCGAAGACTCTTCTTGCGCTTTGCACAAGTTTGGTGGGGTCGGCTAGGTGCCGCGCACCCTTCTCATGAACGACAACCTGGCTATTGGGATACATCGCTGCGATGTCACCGGCTCCGCCTGCATGATCAAGGTGAATGTGAGTCACGACAACCGTTGCAAGATCTGCTGCCTCAATTCCGAGGTAGCTCAAGCATTCTTGGACACGTGGTGCCGACTTGGCTGTGCCCGTCTCGACTAAACAGGGCCGGTCGCCTCGGATCACATAGCCTGCGGTTATGCCGGAGTAGCCGCCCATGCGGGTGTCGATGGCGAAGACGTCTTGGCCGAGGTCGACTATGCCGTCCACAGGCAGTCCTCTTTTCGCTCGCTATCCACAGGTTCCCTGCTGGGGGTTCCACTTCCGTTGTTCATATCGCATCGTAGGTGAACCCGAAGCAGAGGAGCACACATGTCTGTTCTTTCCATCAACGAAGTGCGACTGGTAGGTCGAGTCTCGGGAGTTGCGCAGGCCACGCTTCCCAGCGGCGACGAAATCGTGACCTTTCGGGTGGTGACCGACCGACTCGCAAGTCAACGAGGCCCATCTGGTCGCGTCATGGTCGACACCCTCGACTGTGTGGCCTTCTCCGCGGCCGTGCGGCGCAAGGTTCTTTCTTTGGCCGATGGCGACTGGGTTGAAGCTGCAGGGGCACTTCGCCGTAGGTTCTGGCGCGGAGCGTCGGGGGCCTCTTCACGTACTGAGGTGGAAGTCCGTCGCGTGAGTAGAGCGCGAGCGTGATCGGCGCATGACACCATGGCTCCGTGGAATCAGTCGAAGGCGCTCCCATGGGTACCCCCTATGACTGGTTTCGGAGTGCTGAGGAACTCCTTGCGAGGGGAGATGCGTCTGCTGCGGCAGTTCTTCTCGAGCATGTGGTGCGCGAGGAACCATCCGCCCGATCAGCACGGGAGTCTCTTGCGCGGGCCTACTTCGACGCAGGGCACTTTGCCGAGGCACGTGAAGTTTTTCGCCGACTTGTGGAAGACGGCCCCGATGATGACTACGCGCACTACGGCTATGGATTGGCGCTGTGGCGCGGGGGTGACTTCGTGAGGTCCGAAGAGCACCTCGCTATGGCATGCGCCATGCGACCCGAGCGCAAGGATTACGTCAATGCGTTGCGGCAAGTGCGAGCGACCCTGAGAGCGCGAGCGGAGGGTGCAGATGCCTAAATACTTCTCAGCAAGTCCAGCCCCCGTTGATGTGTTCGATGTTGCCCTCCTTGATCTCGATGGAGTGGTCTACATCGGGGAAAACGCAGTCCCGCACGCAGCAGAGTCTCTGACTGAGGGCCGTTCTCTCGGATTGGGGCTGGCCTACGTGACAAACAATGCGTCACGCCCACCCAGCATGGTTGCGGAACATCTGCGTGAACTGGGCATTTCTGCACGAGATGAGGATGTCGTCACATCGGCCCAGGCTGGTGCGCGCGTCATGGCGGGGCTGTTGCCGCAGGGGAGTCCGGTGCTGGCTGTGGGAGGGCTCGGAGTCGATGCGGCATTGGTCGAACGAGGTCTAGTGCCGGTGCGATCGCGTTCTCAGGGACCGATAGCCGTTATGCAGGGATTTGGTAAAGAAACGGCGTGGGCGCACCTGGCCGATGCTGCTTTCGTACTTGCAACTGGCGCCCCTTGGGTCGCGACGAACATGGACTTCACGATTCCCACCCCTGATGGACGCGCGCCGGGCAACGGCGCCTTCGTCGGAGTGCTCGTCACTGTTACCGGACGCAGTCCCGATGCGATTGCCGGTAAACCGGAGCGACCTCTGGTTGATGAGTCCATTCTGCGCACCGGTGCCCAACGCCCGGTGATGGTGGGGGATCGCCTCGATACCGATATTGAGGCCGCGCGGCGGGCTGGGATCCCATCGCTTCTCGTCCTCACCGGAGTCACCCATGCCGAGGACCTCCTGGCGGCTCCTCCGCAGCGGCGGCCAGACCTGCTTAGTGCTGATCTCCGCGGTCTGCTGCATGAGCACCCGGAGGTTCTGACCTCATCCGAGACGGCTGTGTGCCGTTCTGCTCGGGCCTACATTGACCGCGGAGCCCTCGTTCTGGAGGGTCCCGATCAGACTCTGGCGGACGTCGAAGACCTGTGGCGGGTTGCTGCGGTGCTGGCTTGGTCACACTCCGGGGAGGTAGAAGCGGCGGTCACCCGCATGCACACCTCCCTTCGGGCATTACTGTGAGGGTTACACATCAGGAGGGTGTTCATGCTTGAGGAACTGAAGCCGTATCTCGACATGGCTAATGGCTTGACAGAGGTCACCCGGCAGCGGGCAACTGAGGTTGCCAAGGCGCTGATTGCTCAGGGCATGGCGCTAAGTGCTAAGGGTGAGGCATCCGATAAGGACGTACGTGATGTGGCCGACGAGGTTCTCACCTCGGTAAAGGCCAACCGCGAGTTCCTCCTCGATTTGGTGCGGACCGAGGTGCAGAAGGCGACTGGCGCCATGGGCTTCGTGCACACGGACGAACTCGACTCTCTCCGTCGCCACATCGAGCGGCTCGAACGTCAGGTGACCACCGTCAAGGCGCAGTTAGCTGAACTTGCGAAGGCAGCCGAGGCAGATGAGCCGAAGCCCAAGGCGAAAAAGAAAGCCGAGCCGAAGAAGAAGTCCGCGAAGGCGAGCGCGGAATGACTGATCCTGACGCCCGCGTGGCAGCGGCCATTGCACGACTTGATGAGTTGTCCGAACTTCCTGTTGTTGAGCATGTAGATATCTATGCAGATGTGCACGAGCGGCTTTCCTCAGCGCTGTCCGATGTGACCACGGACTGATTCGTGTCCCGGCGTCGCCTGGATGCAGAACTCGTACGCCGGAACCTCGTGCGTTCGCGTGAGCATGCTCGCGAGGTGATTGAGGCTGGGCACGTGACCATTCGTGGAACGGTCGCGATCAAGCCCGCAACCATGGTGGACGCTGCAGAAGCCGTAGAGATCACCGCTCCTGTTGTTGATGATTACGTTTCCCGCGGAGCGCACAAACTCATCGGGGCACTCGATGGACTTGGCGTGGTGGTTTCGGGTAGGAAAGCCCTAGACGCCGGGGCTTCGACGGGTGGTTTCACGCAGGTCCTGCTTGAGCGCGGGGCTGAGCATGTCATCGCTGTTGACGTTGGCTATGGCCAACTCGCCTGGGTGTTGCAGAGCGACCCGCGTGTCACTGCGCTTGATCGTGTCAATGTGCGCGCACTCATGCCGGAGCAACTTGATTACCGCCCTGAAGTCATTGTCGCAGACCTGAGTTTTATCTCCCTTGCCCTTGTCCTTCCGGCCTTGGTTGCGTGTGCCGATCCGGCTGCAGACATGCTGGTCATGGTCAAGCCCCAGTTCGAGGTGGGGCGCGAAATGGTCGGGAGCGGCGGGGTTGTGCGCGAACCGACGCTGCGGCGCTCCGCAGTCCGTAGGATTAGTGATGTGGCAGCGACGATCGGATGGGGCACTGCGGGGTCTGTCGCGAGCCCGCTGCCGGGTCCGAGCGGCAATGTCGAATACTTCTTGCATCTCCGTCAAGGCTTCGAAGCCATTGCCGATGACGTTCTGGATCGAGTTATTGCGGAGGGACCGTCATGACCGAGCGTTCTGTGTTGCTTGTGGCGCATGCAACGCGTCCGGAAGCCCAGGCAGTCGCTCGTGAGGTGGTTGCGGGCCTAGTCGCTGCCGGGATCGAGGTACGCGCAACCGACTCCGATGCTGCCGAACTTCAGATCGACGAGTTGCATGCGGTGCCGGGTGATGAACATGCGGCCGACGACACAGAGATCGTCGTTGTGCTCGGTGGTGACGGCACCATTTTGCGCGGTGCCGAACGCGCACGCTTCGCCGATGTTCCTCTCCTGGGCGTCAACTTGGGCCGTGTCGGATTCCTTGCCGAAGCTGAGCGTGACGAAGCCGCGCGCCTAGTCACGGCGATTGTCGAACGTACCTGGACGGAAGAAACGCGTGTTGCCCTTGACGTACGGTTGTTCAGCGATGGGCATGAGACCGCTCGCACCTGGGCGCTCAACGAGATCAGCGTCGAGAAGCAGTCGCGGGCACGAATGATCGAAGTCCGTGTGGAGATCGACGGTCGGCCGCTGTCTCGCTGGGGTTGTGATGGCCTTGTCTGTGCGACACCTACAGGATCGACTGCCTACGCTTTTTCGGCGGGCGGACCAGTCGTGTGGCCGGACGTCGAAGCGTTGCTGGTCGTGCCGCTGAGTGCACATGCTTTGTTCGCTCGACCGCTCGTTGTCGCCCCGACAAGTGTCATTGCTTTCGACTTGTCGCCAGCATCCGACCCGGCTCTCGTCTGCGCTGATGGGCGACGCACTTTGGAACTGGCCCCCGGTTCTCGCGTCGAGGTACGTCGACATTCGCAGCCCGTACGTCTAGCGCGTCTACATCTCGCGCCGTTTACCGACCGGCTCGTTGCCAAATTCAACCTCTCGGTTGAGGGCTGGCGCGGAAGGACTGACCCCGAGTGATCGAAGAACTGCGCATCCGCGGAGTCGGAGTCATTGAGGAGGCGACGCTTCCGCTCGGACCGGGGCTTACTGTCCTGACTGGGGAGACGGGCGCAGGCAAGACCATGGTTCTCAGCGGAATTGGTCTGTTGTTGGGCCGCCGGGCAGATCCTGCTCTCGTGCGCACCGGCATGGATCGCGCGCTCGTGGAGGGCATCTTGTCGGTACCGCGCGCAGATCTACTCGCGAAGTGGGACGACCTCGGAATTGAGGATGGACAACTCATCGTCGGACGCTCAATTACGGCCGAAGGGCGTAGCCGAGCATTTCTTGGCGGTCGGTCCGTGCCCGTAGTGACCCTGGCTGAAGTCACCGCGGAATTGGTCGCGGTGCATGGGCAGTCCGATCAACAAAGACTGACTCAGCCGGCACGGCAGAGCGACTTGCTCGACACATTCGCGGGCGTTGATGTTCTTGCGCTGAGAGATGAATTCAGTGCAGCGTACGACCAGCTCTCTGCAATTTCCCGTGAGATCGCGGATTTGCGGGTTGGCGGACGCGAGCGCGAACTTGAGATGGAAACTCTCGCACGTGCACTTGCGGAGATTGATTCTGCGCACGTTGTGGCCGGGGAAGAACGTGACCTTGATGTTAATCGAGCGCGACTCGCAAATATGAGTTCACTGCGCGACGCTGTCACTGAAGCACAAAAGTGTCTCGGTGGCTCTGACTCCGTTGATGGCGATGATGTCCTCGCGATGCTGGACACCGCAGCAAAGGCGTTGGAGCGCGTGCGCGATTTAGATGTCACTACTGCGCCGATCGCTGAGCGACTCCGACAGGCCACCCGCGAGGTGATCGACATTCTGGCGGATCTTGGTCACTACGAAAGTGCGCTTGATGGCGACCCCACATTGCTGGCAGCCCTGGAGGAGCGCCGATCTGTTCTTCGTGGCCTTATGAAGCGCTATGGGGCGACTACCGAGGAAATTCTCGAG